>DASSYU010000327.1:0-11817 GCA_035703125.1 Pseudolabrys sp.
ATGCCCGACCTTTCGGTTCAATTCGATGCTTGGAAGACCTGCGCCCGCGTCCTCGTGCAACGCACACGCTCGGAGGCAATGTAGTTGAAAAATGTCCGCTATTGGCCCTTAGCCGACATCGCCAGTTGCACCGCACATGTCCGCTTTTGGGGGTAAAGCGGACATTGCGCGCGCACTTGCGGCGAGACCGGCTCGGCATATCTGTAGTCAGAAGCTGGACGCCCTCCGTCCCCAACCCCAGCGTCCGGCAGAGATTGACCCCAGCGGTTTTCCCCTCCGTCTGGGGTCAGGTCTTTTTAACCGTCCTATCAGCCGTGCAAAATGCCACCAATGAACATTGCTAAACCGGCTAGCACTGAAAATCCTATCGAGGCTCTTTGACACAATCACCTGAGTGACCGTCGCGGTATGGGCAAATCGTCACCGTCCCCATTTTGTCCAGACTCCATATGTGCGGACGTGATTTTCGGAAGGGACAGCCTATCTGTCTGCCCGAGTTGACCGGCCTAATTGCACCTCGCCTCACCGCTCGCGCAAGGTCTCCTGCCGGTAGCGGAGCAGCGGCGACAAGAGATAGCTCAAGACCATGCGCGATCCGGTCTTAATTTCCACCGTCACTGCCATGCCGGGTGATAGATTGACCATCCGGTCGTCGATCTGCATCTGGGTGCGGTCGATTGAAATACGCGCGGTGTAGTTCAGCTCTTGGCCTATCGGCTCGCTGGTGTCGTTCTGCGTCCCGAGCCCACGGTCCTCGGAACGGTCTTGTTTCCGGTCGCGGATGATGGCGTCCTGCGAGATGCTGAGCACCTTGCCGTGCAGGAGGCCATAGCGGGTGAAATTGAAGGTGTCGATCTTGATCTCGGCTTCTTGCCCGGCTTGGACAAAGCCGATGTCGCGGTTCGAGACCATGGCCTCAATTTCCATTCGGCTGTCGCTCGGCACGACCACCAGCAGTGATTGCGCAGGCGTGACAACACCGCCGACCGTGTGGATCGTGAGTTGCTGCACCACGCCGTCCACGGGAGCGGTCAGCAGCTGAAGCCTGGTCTTTTGCTCGGCCTTGATCAGGTCCTGGGTTAGTCCGTTAGCCTTTTGTTCGGCCTTCGCGAGTTCGTCGGAGAGTTTATGTCGATATTCGGCTTCTGCCTGGCCGCGTGTTTCGCGGATAGCGGCCGCAGCCGCTTCCGCCTCGCGCAGATGGCTTTTGTGAACACCGAGGTCCTCTTGTTGCTCGACCAGCAGTTGGAGAATCTCAAAGTAGGTAAGTTTCGAGCCCAGCTCCTTGTCCATGAGTGTCTTACGGATATCCACGCGTTGCTGGATGACTGGGATCGTCGTCTCCAACTTATGGATTGTTGCCGTGATCGTGCCCTGCTCGGCTTCTTTCTGCGCCTGCTGACGGGCAAGTGCTGCGATCTTGGCGCGGTGCTCGGTCACCTGGTTGAGCAAGAGCTGGCGCTGTGCGCTGATCAGCGCGGGGTTTGCGTCGGTGGGCGGCGTGAAGTCGGCAGGATTTCCGCCGGCCAATGCCGCATGCAGTCGGGCAATGTTGAGCTGCTCGGCGAGAAGGTCATTGTGCAGGTGATCGCGTTCCGCGGCGTTCACGGTTGGATCGAGTTCAATGAGCACATCGCCGGCCTTCACCACCTGCCCGTCCTGCACCCGAATGGAGCGCACCACGCCGGTCTCGAACGGCTGGATAACCTTGGTACGACCGCTCGGAACGATTTTTCCAGGTGCCGACGCAACGATGTCGATGGTGCCCGCCCAGGCCCAGACCAGAGCTACGCAGAAAAGCAGTATGATTGTGGCCCCGATCGTCCGGCCAATTGGCGAAGGCGGCGTTTCCACGATTTCAAGTGCGGCGGGCAGGAACGCCAGCTCTTCGCCGCGCCTCCCGCGGGCGCTTCGAAACGAGTTGACGCGTCGCGTCAACCTGGCGATGGCAGCGGCTCTAGCGGACCTCATGGATTCCTGCCTGCAACCGATGCAATGAAGCGTAGCGGCCCCCGGTCCTGATCAGCATGTCGGGGGTGCCGTCTTCGACCAAGCGGCCGCGCTCAAGCGTGACGATGCGATCCGTCGCGCGTACCGTGGAGAGTCGGTGCGCGATGATCAGAACCGTCCGCCCTTTAGCGATCTCTTTCATATTGTGTTGAATGATGCGTTCGCTCTCATAGTCGAGGGCGCTCGTTGCCTCATCGAAAATCAGAATGCGCGGGTCGGTGACGAGCGCCCGAGCAATGGCGATGCGCTGGCGCTGGCCACCCGAGAGCGTTGATCCGCGTTCGCCAACGATCGTGTCGTAGCCTTCCGCCAACTCGAGGATAAATTCGTGTGCTCCAGCAAGGTTTGCCGCAGCAATGACGCGCTCCATCGGCATGGCCGCATCAGCGAGCGCGATATTTTCGCGTACCGAGCGGTTGAACAGCACGTTCTCCTGCAAGACAACGCCGATCTGGCGGCGCAGCCAGGCCGGGTCAGCCATGGCGAGATCCATGCCGTCGATCAGGACTCGCCCGCTCTCCGGCACGTAGAGGCGCTGGACGAGCTTGGCGAACGTGCTCTTGCCCGACCCCGAAGGCCCGACGATGCCGACCATCTGCCCGGCCGGCACATCGAAGCTGACATTGCGCAGGATTTCCGGTCCGTCGATTCGATAGCGAAACGTGACATGGTCGAACGTGATGTTGCCGCGGATCGCGGGCAGCCGCGCGCGAGTCGTTATGTAGGTCGGCTCGGCAGTGGTGTTGAGGATGTCGCCCAATCGCGAGACCGATAGCCGCGCCTGGTGAAAGTCCTGCCAAATCTGCGCGAGACGCAACACCGGCGTGTTTACACGGCCAGCCAGAATGTTGAAGGCGACGAGTTCGCCGACCGACAGGCCACCTTCGATGACCAGCTTGGCCCCGAAATAAAGGATGCCAGCGGTGACGACTTTGCTGACGAGTTGCACCACCTGGCTTGCGGTGTTGCCGAGACTCAGAACGCGGAAGCTCGAGGCCACGTAACCGGCGAGCTGTTCTTCCCATCTGCGCTGCATCTGCGGCTCGACCGCCATCGCCTTGAGGGTCTCGATGCCGGTGATGCTCTCGACCAGAAAGGCCTGGTTCTCGGCGCCGCGCTGGAATTTCTCAGCCAGTCGCTGCCGGAACAGCGGCGTCACCCCCATCGAGATTGCGATGTAGAACGGAAAGGACCCGAGCACAATCCAGGTCAGTAGTGGCGAGTACAAGAACATAACCGCCAGGAATACAAGGGTGAAGAACAGATCGATGACGAGGGTCAGTGCCGAGCTGGTGAGAAAATTGCGGATGTTCTCCAGCTCGCGAACCCGCGCCACGGAATCGCCGACCCGCCGCGCCTGGAAATAGGCCATCGGCAAAGCCAGCAAATGGTGGAACAGGCGCGCGCCGAGTTCGACGTCGATGCGGTTGGTCGTGTGCGCGAAGAGATAAGTCCGCAGGATTCCTAGAATGGTCTCGAAAATCGAGATCGCCAGCAGACCAATGACCAGCACGTCGAGCGTGCTCAGGCCACGGTGGACCAACACCTTGTCGATGACCACCTGGAAGAACAGGGGCGACACCAGGGCGAACAACTGCAGGAAAAACGACGCGACCAGCACCTCGCTCAGGAGATGCCGATATTTGTGGATCGCTCCCATAAACCAGGTGATGTCGAAGCGCCGCGTAATCTCCGACAATCCGGCCCGGCGCGCCATCAGGATCAGTCCGCCGTCCCAGACCGCGAGAAGCTCAGCCCGCGTCATCAAAGCGGGCCGGGGCGCCAGCGGCGACTGCACCAGGACTTTGTCCTCGGCCGCCTTGGCGACCACGAGAAATCCGCCATCGCACAGAACTGCGATGGCGGGCAAGGGCATGTTGGCAAGCCGCGACCAATCGGTCCGGTGGGCCTTCGCCTTGAGCCCGAGATCCTTGGCGCACCGGAGCATTTCCGCTACGCCAATTTTTGCTGTTCCTAACCGATGCCTGATCTGCTCGCGATCAGCCGCAACGCCCTGCAGATGCAGCAGCGTCACGAGAGACTCGAGCCCCGGATCGGCTTGCGCCGCGTGGTTGGTCACTTGCATTTCTCCGGGGCTCGATGTCGCCTCAAACGTGCGGCTGCGTCAGCAATGGCTGCTGGGTTTCCGATTGATTGGCAATCGGCGTTGCACCGTGACCATCGCCCCCTGTGACGAAGCTCGATGCCATGTGCTGGCCAAGCAGGGCGAGACCTGCGGCGTGCGAGCCATCGCTTGCCGTCGAGGTGCCGCCGGTATTGTTGCTGCTCGCCGCGGCCACGGTGACCGGTTGGTTTTGGCCATTGATAACGAGATGATCGGTGTCTTCATCGAAGTTGACGATCGTCACGGTGCTGGTCAGATCTGACACCGTGACCACGCCGTTGACGTCGGTGACCGTGAACGGGCCGTTCATCGCAATTTTAACCGTGTCAGCCTGATCATCTGCCCCGAGGTCGATGGCGAACTGCTTCAGGTCGGTTCCGGTCTGAGCGTCGATCGTGATGTTGTCGGCCCCCACCCCCAAGTCGATGGCGACCTCCTTCACGTCGGTTCCGGTCAGATCGTTGATCGTGATGTTGTCGGCGCCGCCCAAGGCATTGAGCTCTATACGCTCGACACTGTTGAGATCCATAGTGATGTTGCCTTGCGCGCGGAACAGCGCGGCCCGGCTGCCATTCGCGGAGATGCTCATTTGCTCCGCTACGTTCGGGTCATCGTTGCCGTTGAACACGAGCGTGTCGAAGCCGGCTTGGCCCTCGACTACATCACTGCCATCGCCGTTGTTCCAGACGAACGTGTCGTTGCCAGCGCCGAGGAACGCCGTGTCAGCGCCTTTGCCGCCGACGACCATGTCGTCGCCACGGCCGCCGTCGAGGGTGTCGTTGCCGTCGCCGCCGTTGAGGGTGTCGTTGCCGTTGCCGCCGAACAGCTGATCTGCGCCCGTGCCGCCGGTCAGCACGTCGTCGCCGTTGTTGCCGGCGGCGGGATTAAAGCTTGAATGAATAGCCATGGTCGTAGTCCTTTCAAGGGTTTGGCCGCGGCGCAATGCGCGTTGGCTGTGAACGGGGTCTGGCTTGTATGCCGGGCAGGAAATTGACCGCGCTCCGCTACGGGAGTGTTTCAGCGATCAGTAATCGTGTTACGGATGTAATGTGTGAACGGAGTGCAGGGACGCGCCAGCGCCAACAAGGCAAAAAGTGCAGCAAAAATCTCTGCAGATGCCGTAGCTGTGATATTGAGAATGGTTTCGATCGCGAAGATGTGTTCAGCGAGCGCATCCCCGCCGACGTCGATCGTGGAAGGCGAGCAGAATGGGCTGCCGCGGCGCGATCTGATGGACGTTCAAATCCGCTCGACCGGAACGGCGAACACATATCCTACACCGGGCTCGGTCTGGATGACGCGTGGCGTGCTCGGGTCGCGTTCGAGCTTGCGCCGCAGGCGAAGAATCCGCACGTCGATACTGCGATCGAAAACATCCTCATGCACGCGCGTGGACTTCAGCAGGTGCTCCCGGCTGAGCGGGCGCTGCGGCGCATCGAGAAAGGCGATCAACAGGGCGTATTCGCCTTTGGTCAATGTTACCGGAGCGCCGGCCGGGTCGGTGAGCCGCCGAGTCTGGCAGTCGAGCTGCCAGCCGCAAAATCGAAAGCGGCCCCGCTCGGGATCGCGAGCCGGCGCGGCACGTCCGATATCGGATCGTCGTAATACCGCGCGGACACGCGCGAGCAATTCGCGCAGATTGAACGGCTTGGTCAGATAATCGTCGGCACCGAGCTCAAGTCCGACAACACGATCGATATCGTCGCGACGGTGACCAGTAATGATGACGACCGGCACGTCGGAGCTTGACCGGATCTCCCGTAGCAAATCGAGACCGTCCTCCTGACCGAGCCGAAGATCGAGGATCACCAGGTTGACCTCGGTGTTGCCGAGTTGGCCGGCCATCTCTTGGCGACCGCACGCCAGCAGGGTACGGATGTTATTCTCACCAAAATAGTTTAAAATCATGCGCTGCAAAGCAGGATCGTCCTCCACAACGAGGACGCACACTTGGCGATCACCACTCTTACGAAGATCCAGGTCGCTTAACGATGTCGCGCCCATGCCACCCAGCTCCCACATTGATGCCGCCCGCGGCAACCGCGCCCGTGTCGGGTTGCATGATAGCCTGCCTTCTGCTGGCGCTTGTCTGCCTCAATGCCGGCTCGCCGGCAACTGCTCAATCGCCAACCCCGCAGGCCCGCGCCGGCTTGGAACCCATCACGCCAATCCCTGCCATGCCGCCCCAGGACCCACGGCGTCTAGTCCTCGGGGAACGATTATTCAGCGACCCGCGCCTGTCTCACGATGACACACGCAGCTGCTCATCGTGCCACGATATACGAACGAACGGTGCCAGCGCCAACGCCCACGACTTGACGCCCGGGGGGCGGTCGTTCGCGCTCAACACGCCGACGGTCTTCAATGTAAGCCTGAACTTTCGCCTGAACTGGGAAGGGAATTTCCGCTCACTCGAAGACCATGCCGAGCAGACGCTTCGCAATCCTGCGATTATGGCATCGAGTGCGGACGAAGTTGTGAGCAAGCTGCGCGCCGACCCGGAAGCGGTGAGGCAATTCCGCGACGCATACGGGAGGGAGCCCGACGTCGCCGCCCTCCTGGATGCGATTGCGACCTACGAGCGCTCCCTGGTTACGCCGGGCAGCCGGTTCGACCGCTGGCTTGCGGGCGAAGCCGCCGCGATCGCGCCGGAGGAGCTGTCCGGCTATCAGCTGTTCAAGTCGCTTGGCTGCATCTCTTGCCACCAAGGCGTCAATGTGGGCGGCAACCTCTTCCAACGGCACGGGATTTTCCATCCATTGGGCTCTGCGGAGCCCGTATTGGTTCGTGTCCCCAGCTTGCGTAACGTAGCGACCACGCCGCCGTATTTCCACGACGGCAGCGCGCCTACACTGTCGGAGGCGGTCAAGGCTATGGGTATTGCCCAGCTCGACCGTGTTCTAACCGATCAGCAAATCGCCGCAATAATCGCCTTTCTCGAAACGCTGACAGGCACCTACCGGAGTCAGGTAGTCAGGCCAGCGACCGACACACCGCACGCGGCTACGGCGCTCCCATGAGGCTCTTGACGGGTGCCCTCGGGGTGCTTCTGCTGCTCGGGTTGCTCACCTGGCTGCTGCTGCGCGGAATCGACACGAACGCACCAGCCTATGCGGTGACGCTGCGGACCTTTGATGATTTCGCGCTTGCCGAGGCTTCCCTCCATCGCGACGTCCTGCAGGCGCGCGCCGGCCTGCTTCGCAACTACGACACCCTCGTTAAGGCTGTAGAGGCGATGCAAGACGCGGTCAGCCGGCTGCGTTCCCACGCGCAGACTGAGGGCCTCGATGTCGGGCCGGCCGACCGCCTGGCCGCGACGGTCTCCCAGCAGGAGGAATTGACAGAGCGCTTCAAGAGCAGCAACGCGCTCTTGCAGAATTCGCTGTCTTACGTTGGCCTGCTGAGCACAAGTCCCACGTTCGGCGCTCAGGACGCGCAACTCGCACCCGCAACCGGCGCATTGACGGCGGCGCTGCTCTATCTAATGCGCGACACATCGCCGAACGCTGTCAAGGCGCTCCAGGAACGGATCGACCAATTTGCGGCGCAAGCGCCCACTGCCGGGCCGGACGCGGAAGCAGCGCGGGCGCTGCTCGCGCATTCCCGTCTACTTCAAGAGCTCATACCTGCGGCCGACGAGACGCTGAAGGCCCTCGTCGCCGCGCAAAGTAGGCAGCCTCTCGAAGAGCTCCGTGCACGGTTCGCTGACCGCCGGTCCGCTGTCGAGGCGACGGCGCAGCGCTTTCGGTTGTTGCTATATCTGGTCTCGCTGCTGTTGCTCGTCATACTCGTGTATCTCGGCCTGCGGCTGCGTTCGCGCGCCCTTGCGCTGCGACGGCGAGCAGCATTCGATCATGTCATAGCCGAGAATTCGACGCGCCTGATCAATTGCTCGCCGGCGGAGATCGACGCGCGGCTGAAGCAAGTGCTGGCCGAACTCTCCCGGGTGATCAGCGTGGAACGCGCCTATGTGGTGCTGGATGAGAGCCCCACTCGAGCACATTCATGGTCCGCGGACGGAACGGCGTATCCGCCGGGCTGGCCCAAACAGGCGTTGACACTGTCCGCACAACTCGCCACTGCCGGACCCGATATCGTCACCGTACCGGATGTTGCCGCTTTGCCGCCCGGGACACTGAAAGACAGGCTCGCAGCCGCTGGCGTCCGCAGCTGGGCCTGCGTGCCGCTGATTCGACCAGGCCGGGCGCGAGGCATCATGGGGTTCGACAATTGCCGGCCGGAACGGGACATGGTTTTTCCCTTGCCCGTGTTGCGCCTTGCCGGCGACGCAGTGGCCAATGCCCTCGAGCGCGAATTTCTTGAGCGCGACCGAGCGAGACTCACGACGCGCCTGGAACGGGCGCGCCGCATGCACATGATCGGATCGCTGGCAAGCGGGATTGCACATAACTTCAACAACATCATCAGCGCCATCCTCGGCTATTCAGAGATAATCGAACCACAGCTCACGCGCGGAACCAAGCTGGCACAACATATCGACGAGATAAGACAGGCCGCTGAGCGTGGGCGCGATCTGATCGACAGCATCCTCACGTTCGGGCGGCAGCGTGACGCGCGTGTCCGGCCGGTGCAGGTGCGCACTTTATTCGAGGAGGCATCCTCATTGTTGCGTGCCTCGCTACCCTCCGGCGTCGAGCTCGTCATCGATGACGTCCCGACTGACGTCGCGGTATCCGGCGAGCCGGCGCAGCTGCAGCAGGTCATCCTCAATCTATGCACCAACGCGGCGCAAGCGATGCCGCGCAGCGGATCGATCCGCATCACTGCGGAGCGGAAAGAAGTGGCCGCTTTCCTCCCGATGAGCCACGGCGAGCTTGTGCCGGGCCGCTACGTGTGCCTAGCTGTTATCGACAGCGGGCGCGGCTTCGACGAAAGTGTGGCGCGACGATTGTTCGAGCCGTTCTTTACGACCCGCTCTGCGGGGACCGGATTAGGACTCGCAACCGTGCACGAGATCGTTCGTGAACACGACGGAGCGATGAACGTGCAGAGCAAACCGGAGCACGGAAGCCGCTTCGAGGCGTGGCTTCCGGCTGTGGCGGCAGACAGCAGCGCAGTGGTCGGCCCAGCGGTGCTGCCGCTCGGGCGCGGCGAGACGGTACTCGTCGTCGAGAGCGAACGGGAAAGGCTGCTGTATAGTGAGGAGATGCTGGCCGCGCTGGGATACGAACCGGTGGGGTTCGAGTGCCTGGCCGATGCAATCGCGGCGTGCCGTTCGGCACCCGACCGATTTGACATCATTCTAGTCAGCAACGCTTCGCAAACTTCGGTTGGGCTTGATTTGACTCGCGCGCTGCATGAGGCCGCGCCGCGGCAGCCCATTCTGCTCGCCACTTCCTCCACGATCGATGTCGGCGTGAACGCGTTGGCGGACGCGGGAATTTCCGACGTGCTGCGCCGGCCCCTAGCCAGCACCGAGCTGGCGGCGGCGCTGACGCGCTGCCTGCGTTCCCCCGGCGCATTACAGACGTAACGCGATTACCGATAGCTGAAATACTTCTGTAGCGCGGCACCGTCAGGGTCATTAGCGGACATACCGACACGTCCGCGGGATGTCCGAAAGCGGACATTCGTTGGAGACCGCTGTACGTGCGGTGCCAGAATCAAAAGGTGGTGATCATACATGACCAAAACAGTTTCTTCGATGCCGGCAGCCAATGTCACGGCCAGGTTGCACGAAACGCTGCTCGCAAAAATTCTCGCGGCCCTGGACAGATCACAGCGGCGCAAGGCCGATCAGATTATTCGCCGTTACCAGCACTTGATCGATGACACCGCCGTGAACAAGATCGGTGTCATGACGGACAACGTTGCACGCGAACTCCATGTCGCGTTAGTCTCTTGCGAGAGCATGGCGAAAATGACTGTCGTATCGGCTGATCGCGTGCTCCCAAATTTACGCCGCGACTTAGTTCGCCTCGAATCAAGGGACCTACAGTCATCGGGCCCGGCGGGGCAGGATCCTAAAGCCGTCAAAGCCCGGAACTGACCAAACTACGGGTCGCAGGACTGGCGTTACTCGATACCTCCTCGCGTCCCGACGCGCCGGAGCAAACCGAACGCCGCCCACATGCTGATGCGGCTCGCTAAGGAAGGCCGCTACGCGGAGATTCCGGAACAGGCCTTTCCGATCTACGTGCATCGCAACCGACATGGCGATGAAGCGCTTAAGCGCATCGTCCGCGAAATGGCCGAGGCAACCGGCATCGAGGCTTATTTGCGCCAGCAACAGGCGATCTTGAGCCGTCCGGACTCGCGCCCTAGCCTTGCCGCGATTTCATGCCCCACACTAGTTCTCGTCGGCGAGGGCGACGAGGCGACGCCGCCAGAACTCTCCCACGAGATTGCTGCCGGCATTAGGGGATCACGCCTGGTTGTGATCCCGGACAGCGGCCATCTTTCGACGCTCGAACAGCCTGACATGGTGACGAAGGCACTCGTTGAATGGCTGAAGTCGTGAGGACAGGACGTGATCTCCGTCATCGTGATTGCGCTGCCAAATGTCCGCTTATGGCCCAAAGCAGACACGAGCTAGTGCACCGCACACGTCTGCTTTCGGGGGTAAAGCAGACATGCCCTTTTGCACTGCATATGTCCGCTTCTGACCCAAAGCGGACATGAGGCTCTAATTCGGTGTAACGGTAACGCGTAAGAAGGTCGCAGGGATGGATGTGACATCCTTGCTTGCGCTTTTGTTTTGGCTGGTGAACAGAGCTTCCAGCTCCTTCTGCAGATCTCCGGCGCGCCCGTTCTTTTCTGCAGCCTCGAATGCATTCATGGTTGGGCCGTAATACTTTCTGAACGTAAGGGCTGATGAAACCTTCCGGCGGCGGTGGCGAGTACGAGGAGCTGATTTTTGCGGTGGCGCTGCCTGGGCTCGAGTCGAGACCTTCGATACGAACGTAGGAATTAACTTCACGATATCTAATACAAACACCCGAACAGGCTGGACTGTAGGCGGCGGTGTTGAATATGCATTGACAAACAACTGGCTGGTCAAAGCTGAATATCTTTACACAGATTTGGGCACCAAGCGCACATTTAACGACGAACTTGGCGGCGAAGCCGACGTGCCGTTAACTCAGCATCTTGTTCGCGCAGGCGTAAATTATAAGTTTTGGTGAAACGTCGCGTTTACAAGAAAAGAGACCCCACGTCACCGCGAGCACTTTTCTCCTTTTTGGCCGTACAAACGAAGATAAGCAATATTTGCTCTGCTTATAAGCGTGTCCGCTATTGGCCCTTAGCCGACATCCCTAGTTGCGCTGCACATGTCCGCTTTCGGGGGTAAAGCGGGCATGCACGCGCGCAAGGGAAAATGTCCGATTAGACAAAGCAGGGGAACTGCGACTTACATCCCGCGTTGATTGAGCGACTGAAGCGTCTTGAACATTGGGGAGGAATTTAATGCGTACTCTAAGCATCTTAATTGCAGCAGTTGCCGTGTTTTCGTTGAGTTCAGCCTTTCCCACTGCGCAAGCAGCCACAGGAACTGGCGTGACGAGCACCCCGTCACGGCTAAGCACAATTGACACAACGCATCTTTACCTCGCAGCGAAGAAGAAGACGAAGAAGCACGGTGCCAAGTCATATGGCTTTTGCCCTCCGGGCCAAGCAAAGAAGCCAGGCAGGGGAAGCTCATTCCGTTGCTAGTTGTTAAA
>DASSYU010000400.1:0-7351 GCA_035703125.1 Pseudolabrys sp.
TGCCGGAGGCGTTCTCAATTGGGCCGTTCTCGCGCCGACCGACGGAGTATCAGCCGGGGCGCTTGCTGGTGATTATGTCGGCGCATCTGCCGACGTCGCCTTCATCGCAGGTGTTGGCGCCAATGTTCTGATCGGCGGCTCCAACCGAACGGTCGCACTGCAGCCCGTTTCGGTCGAGGGCTCGGTCGGGGCCAATGTAACTGCGGGCCTTTCAGCTCTGAAATTGCGACCCGCAATCTGACGAAATGGTGTATGCTGTCCGGATTACCGTCGCACGTTGTGACACTCTTTTTCGGGGGCCGAACATGAGGAAAGCCGGCGCGTTGGTTGTTACAGTATTCTTGGGTCTGCTCTCGAATTCGGCATTCGCAGACGATGTACCAAAGCTGGATTTCATCAAGAGCTGCCGTACCGACGTTGCGGCCTATCCAGGGGGTGGCGGCAACAAGGCCTGCCTGACGGACGAGCAGAACGCCCGAAAGACGCTCGTCAAGCAATGGAAGCAGTTTGGGCAGGATAGCAGGACCCGCTGCACGCGCATGGTTACCGACATGGTTGGCTCGCAAAGTTACGTCGAGCTGTTGACCTGCCTTCAGATGGCGAGAGACATCAAGACGCTTCCCAAGATGTAGTTTTTGGCAGGCCGTCATTGTCCGGGTTTGCTCATAGGCTGCATACCTCGGCGAGGACGATCATTGCGCTCCAAGCGAAATAAGTCCTCAAAAGCGGGCCAGCCGCCGGACGAACATCCTGCGGCGTTTGACCAAACCCAAAAGCGTTTTGCGTCATTGCTCCGGATCGTGGCAACGAGTCTTGCCGCTGGATTTGTTGTTGTTCTGTCGTTTGGCCTGTTTGCGCCCAGGTGGCCGATTTTCCAAAGTCCGCAGCAAGCAGCACAAGCTGCGGCGGAATTCGTGGGCAGCGACACATGCTCAGGATGTCATCGGGTGGAGGCCGCGTTATGGCGTGACTCGCAGCACAAGCACGCGATGGACCACGCGACAGAGAAATCAGTGCTCGGCGACTTCAGCGACGCGACTTTCGACTATTACGGCGTCCGCTCGCGTTTCTTCCGCAAGGACGGCAAGTATCTTGTCGAGACGGATGGGCCGGACGGAAAGCTCGCCATCTTCCAGGTAAAGTACACCTTCGGCCTCGATCCGCTGCAGCAATACCTGATCGAGTTTCCGGACGGGCGCGTGCAGGCGCTTTCGATTGCCTGGGATGCCCGTTTAAAAGAAAAAGGCGGGCAGCGCTGGTTTCATCTCTATCCCGGTGAAAATATCCGGCACGACGACGTTCTGCATTGGACGAAGCTCAATCAGAACTGGAACTTCATGTGCGCCGGGTGCCATTCAACCGGACTACAGAAGAATTACGACGCTGAACGCGACCGCTACGCAACGACGTGGTCTGAAATCAGCGTGGGATGCGAGGCCTGTCATGGGCAAGGGTCCAACCACGTGGCCTGGGCTCGCGCACAACAGGGTTGGTGGCCATTCGGCCGGAAAGAGGATCGCGGCAAAGGCTTGCTCGCTCGCCTGGACGAGCGGGCAGGGGTCATATGGACGCACGATCCGGCCAGTGGGAACGTGCGGCGCAATCTTCCAGTCAATCTTCTACGAACGGAAGTTGAAGCCTGCGGCCGCTGCCATGCGCGCCGCAGCGAGTTGTCCGAGAAATGGGCGCCGGGGCACTGGCTTCAGGACACGCACGCGATTGCCGCACCGCTTGCAAGAGACGTCTATTGGCCTGACGGCCAGATGCGGGACGTCGCCGAGGCCTATAACTATGTCCCGTTCAAGCAGAGCAAGATGTTTGCGGCAGGCGTGACCTGCAGCAATTGTCACGACCCTCACAGCGCCAAGCAGAGAATTGCCGGCGATGGCGTCTGTCTCCAGTGCCACGCGACCGAAGTCTACGCCGGGGCAAAGCACAGTCGTCATCAGCAAACGAATGCCGCGCCGAATTGCGTTTCGTGCCACATGCCGGCGCGCACTTACATGGTGATCGACTCCCGCCACGATCACAGCCTGCGGGTTCCGCGGCCGGATTTGTCCGTGAAAAACGGGACGCCAAACGCCTGCAACGATTGTCATGCCGACAAACCGGCGCAATGGGCTGCGGATGCGGTCGACCGCTGGTTTGGCTCTGATCGCAAAGGGTTTCAGGCTTATGCGGATGCCTTTGCGGCTGCTTCGGCCAATCGTGCCGATGCCCGGCAGCTACTCGCTTCCGCCGCCGGTGATCTGAATGCGCCCAACGTCGCGCGCGCGAACGCGCTTGTCGAGCTCGCACCTTATGTTTCACCCGCCAATGCGGATCTGGCTCGCCGCGGTCTTGCCGATTCCGATCCGATGGTCCGAATCGCGGCGATAGACATGCTTGCGAATGTGCCCGCTGCGCAGGCCTGGCCATTGATCGCGCCGCTTCTTTCGGATTCAATTCTTGGAGTCCGCATTCGAGCGGCCAGGCTGCTTGCCGCAGTCCCGACGGAACGCCAGCCGCAGGCCGATCGTGAACGCTTCGAGCGCGCCGCGGCTGAGTTTGTTGCGGCGGTCCGGCTCAATGCAGACCGCCCGGAGGATCGTTCGTCGCTGGCAAATTTCTATGCGCGACGCGGTCTCACCAGGGAGGCGGAGGCCGAATATAAGGCGGCCCTTCGGCTAAGTCCTCAGTACACCGTGGCGGCAATCAATCTCGCCGATCTTTACCGGCAACTCAACCGCGATGGTGACGGAGAAAGCACCTTGCGCGCGGCTATCGCTGTTGCGCCCGCGGACGCCGGGCTGCGCTACGCGCTCGGTCTGACGCTCAGTCGCCTCAAACGGACGGATGACTCACTCGTTGAACTGCGTCGCGCAGCCGAATTTGATCCGAACAATGCACGTTATCCCTACGTCTATGCTGTTGGTCTCCACTCTGCGGGGCGTGCGGGAGACGCAATCGCTGTCCTCAAGGATAATCTGGACAAGCATCCGGGTGACCGCGATTTATTGCTGGCGCTTGTCACGTTCAATCGCGACAGTGGAAACATCGCATCGGCCTTGGACTACGCAGAGCGCCTGGCTCAACTCGCACCGGGTGACCGGCAGCTTTCAGAGTTGGTTGACGCTCTCAGGCGCCAACTGAAGCCCGCGCCGCAATAGAAAGGCGAAGCGGAAGCATTTCCTTCCGTGGGCGGACGTGCGACATCGAGGCATTATGAGTGTGGTCGTCACTGCTGCCGACGAGAAGTTCGACACGCAGGTGCCGCTCGTTATTGTCGGCGCTGGAGCCGCCGGGCTATGCGCGGCGCTGGCGGCGAAGGAAGCAGGCATCGACGCAGTCGTCATGGAGCGGGATGACGTGCCATCCGGCTCCACGGCACTCTCAGCGGGACTCATCCCGGCTGCCGGAACACGCTTCCAGCGCGACAAAGGCATCGCTGACAGCCCGGATCTGTTCGCCGCCGACATCCAGCGCAAGGCGAAAGGCGAGGCGGATCGCGCCATCGTCGAGACCGTGGCGACGGGCGCGGCCCCGCTGGTCGAGTGGCTTTCGGACAGTTACGGCCTGCCTTTCGAGGTAGTCGACAACTTCAACTATCCCGGTCATTCGGCCATGCGCATGCACGGCCTTCCGAGCCGTACCGGCCGCGAGTTGATCGATCGGCTGCGCAGTGCCGCCGAAGCGAACGACATCATTATTCTCGCGAAAAGAACGGCCCGACGCCTGTTTGCGGATTCCGAGAGCCGTATCCGCGGCGTCGAAGTCGCTCGCCGCGACGGCGGCTGCGAGCGTATCGGCTGCGAGGCAATGATCCTCGCCTGCAACGGGTTCGGCGGAAACCCGGAGCTTGTCCGCCGCTACATTCCTGATATGGCGGGCGCGCTCTATTTCGGTCACGCGGGCAACCAAGGCGATGCCGTCATCTGGGGCGACGCACTCGGCGGGCAACTTTCCCACCTTGGCGGCTATCAGGGTCACGGATCGGTCGCGACGCCACACAACATCCTGATCACCTGGGCAACGATCATGCAGGGCGGCATTCAGGTCAACGGCGAAGGCCGGCGCTTTTGCGACGAGACGCACGGCTATTCGGAGCAGGCAGCTGAAGTCCTGCGCCAGCCGGGCGGATTTGCCTGGACCGTCTTTGATGAACGCATTGCCGGGGTGGCGCGGCAGTTCGACGATTTCCGAAAGGCTGAAAGCGCCGGCGCGATTCTCACGGCGGGCTCGATTGAAAGCCTCGCTAACGCGATGCGAGTGTCTGCTGCGACGTTTGCAGCGGAGTGGAACGACGTCGAGAAACTGAAATCGTCCGGCGGTCAGGATCGCTATGGCCGCAACTTCAGCGCCGAACAGGCGTGCAAGCCGCCGTTCCATGCAGTCAGAGTAACCGGCGCGCTGTTTCACACTCAGGGCGGGCTTGCGATCGATTCGAAAGGCCGCGTCAAGCGTAAGGACGGACGGAGCCTTCCTAACCTGTTTGTAGCGGGCGGCGCGGCCGCCGGCGTGTCGGGCTCGACCGCGGCGGGTTATCTGTCCGGCAACGGTCTTTTGACGGCCACCGTTCTCGGCCGCTTGACGGGAGAAACCGCAGCGGAGCAAATACAGCGTTGATGCGGCGGCCGGCTGCCTTCGGGCGGCGCGCTACCGTTCTCCCAAGGCGCCGGTAGCTCAGCTGGATAGAGCACCAGACTTCGAATCTGGGGGTCAGGGGTTCGAATCCCTTCCGGCGCGCCACTCTTGCAGAAGATGATGCCATGAAGTTCTTCTGGTTTCTCGCTGTACTTGCAGTAGGCGTCTGCGCGGCTCACGCGCAGGATCCTGCGAGTCGCGGACGTGCCCTTGTCAGGGAATTTTGCTCCCCCTGCCATGCAATCGGGAAATCGGGGAACAGCCCGCACAGGAGCGCGCCACCGTTCCGCACGCTCGGGAAAAGCTTCGATCTCGATCAGTTTCCGCGGCGGCTCGAACGCGGCATTTTGGCCGGCCACCCCGACATGCCCGAATTCAAATTCAATAGCGATAATGCGCATGCCGTTCGCGACTATCTGAGAACGATCCAGCAATAGCGCGCAAGCCTTTTAGCGATCGATCGTGATTTCCTCGCCTTTCGCGCGGGAAACGCAGATCATGATGGTGTCCTTGCGCTCGTGGTCGGGCAGCACGAGATCGCGGTGATCTGCTTCGCCCGCGAGCATTTTTGTGCGGCAGGTACCGCACGTTCCTGTTTCGCACGAACTCGGCACGTCGAGACCGTGGTCGCGCAGCACTTCAAGAATGGTCTTCGTTGTCGGCACGTCGAGTACATTGCCCGAGCGCGCAAGCTTCACCTTGAACGGCGTGTCGCCGGCTTTGTGCGTTTCGGCGTCGCTGAAGGCCTCGAAATGCACGGCAGTCGGCGACCAGTGGTCGGTCATGACCCGTACAGCTTCCATCAGCGGACGCGGTCCGCAGCAGTAGAGATGCTCGCGATTTTTCCGTTCCGCCAGGATCGGGCGCAGGTCGAGCGAACGCGAGACGTTGCCGCCGTCGTAATGGATGGTGACCATGTCCTTGACCTGCGGAACGCCGAGCTCATCGCGAAAGGCCGTCGTCTCCGGCGACCGCGAGCAGTAGAACAGGCGGAAACGTTTGCCCTCCGCCATCACCTGCCGGATCATCGCCATCATCGGCGTTACGCCGATGCCTCCGGCGATGAACAGGAAATCCTGCGCGCGCGGCGGCAGCGCGAAGTCATTCACTGGTGCTGTGACGATGAGTTCGTCGCCGGCTTTGACGTCGTCGATGAGGCTCGTCGAACCGCCTTTCCCGTTCGTCTCGCGTTTGACCGCAATCTGATAACGGTCGCGTTCGGCGGGATCGTTGCACAACGAATATTTGCGCAGGAGACCATTCGGCACGCGCACGGCAATGTGCGCTCCCGCCGTGAATTGCGGCAGCTGTTTGCCCGCCGGATCGCGAAATTCGAACAGGTGGATGTCGTCGGCGATCTTGTCATTGCGCGTGACGCGCAGCGGCATCGTCGGCGGTTGATGGTTAGTCGTCATTATTTCTCCGGCAAGGGCGGCATGGCGCACAACAAGTGGCGACTTTAGGCGTCCGAGGCAAGAGTTTCTGTGCCGATGCCGTCATCCCCCGCAGGAAATATATTGCTCGTGTCGAGGACTCTTTTCAGCGGGCGCCGGTGCTGACGCGCTCAACCGGCCGCCGGCCTGCAGCGGCCACAGGCGCAACGTCCGCCGTGATCGCGCCATAGGCATCGGCGAGACCCGCGCCGAACATCGCGTCGGGGCCCCTCGGTCCGAGATCCTTGGCGGTCGCGCGCAGGATGGCCTTCACCTTGTCAGGTGTCAGATTGGGCGTCCGCTGCAGCATGAGTGCGACGATGCCGCTCACCTCAGCCGCGGAATAAGATGTGCCGGACGACATTTCATAGCCGTTGTTCGGGATCGCGACGAGAATCTGCGCACCCGGCGCGGCCACCGTGATGTAGCGGCCACGGTTGGACTGCTCGAACAACCTGTCGTCGGCGTCGGTGGCGCTTACCGCGATTACATTCGGGTCGGCGGCGGGGTAGAGCGGGGGAGACTTCGCACCGGCATTTCCGGCGGCGGCAACCAGCACAATCCCCCTCTTGCGTGCCGCTTCCAAGCTGCGGTGAATCGCAGGATCGTCCGGGCCGGCAAAACTCATGTTGATCACGCGCGCGCCCTGCGCCGCCGCCCAATCGAGCGACTTGAGAATGTTGAATGTGGTGCCTTGCGCGCCGGTATCTTTCGGATCGAAGGCGCGCACCGCGAGGATTTTTGCGTCCGGCGCCGATCCCATCAGCCTGCCGTGCGCCGCGATCAGGCTGGCGATCGCCGTTCCGTGCTGGTGCGGAGTGGCGGTGGTCGTAAGGGCATCGAACGTGCCGGCGATGGAGCCGGCGAGCTCGGGATGATTTCCGTCGATCGCAGAGTCGATGATCGCAACGAGGACATTGCCGCCCTTTGCGAGGGCATGCGCCTGCGGCAATCGCAATTTGGCGAGCCCATATTGCGCCGCGTCGCCTTCGGTCCTGGTTTCGTTTTGCTGCAGCATGAACAGGTAATTCGGCTGCGCCCAGGCCACGAGACGATCGGCCTCGAGCTCGCGCACGACCGTTGCGACCGAGCGGCTGCCGGCAAAGCGCCAGCGATAAAGCGTCGTGCCCGACAGCTGGAACGCCTGGCTCTCGAGGCGCGTCAGCCGGTGCCGGCGTTGCAGCGCCTCGATCTGCTGCGCGCCGACCGAATTGGGAAGCTCGATGACGACTTCATCGGGCACGAGCCGGCGCTCGTTCGCCGGCGGCGCGCCGCTTGCGCCGCGGCGGTTCGCC
>DASSYU010000044.1:0-2423 GCA_035703125.1 Pseudolabrys sp.
AGCAAGGATCAGGCTTGCCATCTCGCGGACGCCCCAAAAAGCCATACGCGTGCTGAGCTGGTTGTCATGGTCCGGCCTCCATGGAAGGCCGCGCTGGTATGCGGCGATGAGGGCAAGTGTCGCCGCGAACGACATCTGGAAGATCGAAACGTAGTTGCCAATTCACTGCACAAACGACATCTGGAAACCAGGGTGCACGATGGCCTGTGGCGCCAGCAGTAAAACGACGATCGCCGCCACCGCGAGCGTGCGGAAGATCAGTGTCGGACGATCGAGCACGACGCCGATGAGTACAATCGCAATCATGATGTAGGAGCGCTGGGTCGCCATCTCGGCGCCCGAGAGCACCAGATAAAACGTCGCCGCCAGCAGCGCTCCCGATGCAGCCCACTTCTTGATCGGCTTTCGATGGGCGAGCGAAGGGACCAGTGCCAGAACCGCGCGGATCATGAAAAACACGATCCCCGAGACAACCGCCATATGATAGCCGGAGATCGACAAGACATGCGCAAGACTCGAGACGTACATCGCATCATTGATCGGCGCTGATATCGCATCGCGTTTGCCCGTGATCAGCGCCGAGGCAATGGACCCCCTATCTCCGGGCAGCGCCGCACGGATGCGATCATCGATCGTCTCGCGAATTCCGTCGATGATGGTCGCGTATATCAACCAAAATCCTGCGGCCGCCGGCGGCGGCTTGACCCTGATAGCCCCGAGCGCATAGCCGGAGGCGCCGATTTTCTGAAAATACATATCGCGCGCAAAATCGTAGCCGCCGGGCCGGAGCGGCTGCATGGGCGGCGACAGGTGCGCCTTGAGCTCAACAAAGCTGCCGACGGGCGGGGCGCTGCCCTTGCGCACCGCGACGCGCACCCGGCGAGGCATCGAGGACGCACCAAGCGCATCGAAACGCTCAACGCGGACCACGATGCGGTCGCTTCGCTCCCGCTCTTCCCGAATCTCCACAAACCCGGAAAACGCGGCGTTTGCGACCGTGACCTGCAGGATTGGGTGAGCAATGCGCGCGGTCTGCAGTGTTGCAATGGCCAATCCCGCAAACACACCGGCGATGCCGACGGCGAGCGGAAAACCGAACGGACGCCGGCGCGCCATGAATGCAACAGCAACCGCCCCCATCGCGAGCGGCAGAACGGCCCACACGTGCGGCTCGCGATCCGCGGCGAAATAGCATGCGATGCCGGCGCCGAACGCGATCGGCACCCCGGGGATCAACCGCCCGGGCGCGACCTCCGCCAGCAGCCATTGCAACAGCAGGCCGCGCAGCCGGCCCGCCATTCCGGCAACGCCGTCCGGCACCGACAGACCCGCTGGCCGCCGCGTTCCATCAAACGCCGGCGCCCAGGCCCTGGCGCCACCCTGTGCGCGTCCGTATGGATTGTTTCCCCGGGCCAAGGCGCCACGCGCCTCCCCGACGCCAGCACTGCAACCTGACTTATCCTACGGCAATCACAGGTTGTGTCAGCAGCGAAAAGGCCGGATGTGGATTTCATTCTCCGGTTTCTATGGCGTCGCTGTCGGCTCTCGTCCGTTCGAACGATAACGAGCCACCTCGCATTTCAAAAAAACGATGCGGTCACGTGCTATTTCCCAACTTCCTTGGCGTAGGTGTCACGTAATCCAACAGTGCGATTAAAAACAGGCCGACCGGGCTTCGACTCCGGATCTGGACAAAAATAACCCTGTCGCTCGAACTGGACGGGTTCAGGAGAGTTGCCCTCGACCAGTGCCGGCTCAACACGTGCGTCCGAGAGGACCTCGAGCGAGTTCGGATTGAGATCGGCTGCGAAATTTTCTCCGCCTTTTGGATCAGGCCGCGTGAACAACGGATTGTAAAGTCGCAATTCCGCAGGCACAGAGTGCGCTGCCGACACCCAATGGATGGTTGCCTTGACCTTGCGCCCATCCGGAGCGTTGCCTCCCCGTGTTGCCGGATCATAAGTACAGCGCAATTCAGTCACCTCACCCTTCGCATTTTTCACCGCTTCACGGCACGTGATGAAATAGGCGTAGCGCAGGCGCACTTCGGCGCCCGGAGAGAGCCGGAAGAACTTTTTTGGCGGGTTTTCCATGAAATCATCTTGCTCGATATAAAGCTCGCGGCCGAATTTTATTCTTCGAGCACCGGCGCCGGGATCGTCGGGATGATTGGACGCCTCCAGCTCCTCCACTTTCCCTTCCGGGTAGTTTTCAATGACGACTTTCAGAGGCCTCAAGACCGCCATCCGGCGCATTGCCTTCCTGTTGAGAACCTCGCGAACCGAAAAATCGAACATACCCATATCAACGACGCTGTTCGCCTTGGCTACGCCGATCCGTTTGACGAAATCGCGGATTGCTTCAGGTGGAACGCCGCGGCGACGCAACCCTGCAAGGGTCGGCATCCGCGGATCGTCCCAGCC
>DASSYU010000121.1:0-2071 GCA_035703125.1 Pseudolabrys sp.
TTGCGGTGGAGCGCGGAGCGTTCCATGCCGACGAATTCGGCTGTACGCGAGATATTGCCGCCGAAGCGGCTAATCTGCGCAACCAGATATTCGCGCTCGAACACTTCCCGGGCGTCGCGCAGCGGAAGCCCCATCAAATGCTCGCCGCCATTTCCGTTCGGCATGTTCGGGACCATCGAACCAACATCCGGCGGCAACATGCTCGCGTTCATCACGGCCTCCGGGTCACCGCCTGCCAGGATCATCAGCCGCTCGATGTTGTTGCGCAACTGGCGGACATTGCCGGGCCAGTTGTGCGATTGCAGAACGGCCATGGCGTCATCGCCGATCCGGCGCTTGGGCAATCCTGTCGCCTGCGAAATCTGATCCATGAAATATTCGACGAGATCGGGGATATCCTCGCGTCGCTCAGCCAAAGGCGGAACGCGGATCGGCACCACTGCCAGACGGTGATAGAGATCTTCGCGGAATTTTCCTTCGGCGATCAGGGCCTCGAGGTTCCGCGCTGTCGACGAGACGATCCTGACATCGACGGCAATCCTGGTGCTGCCGCCAACGCGCTGAAACGTCTGATCGACGAGCACACGCAAGATCTTGTTCTGGGTCTCGCGCGGCAGCTCGGCGATATCGTCGACGAAAAGCGTGCCGCCGTGGGCCTCTTCCAGGGCGCCGGCTTTCCGCCCTTCCGACCCGTTTGACTGGTCGACACCGAACAATTCGATTTCCATGCGCTCCGGCGTAATCGCGGCGGCATTGATCACGACGAATGGACCGCTCGCGCGTCCTGACTGCTGATGAAGGGTCCGCGCCGCGAGTTCCTTGCCTGCGCCGGATGGCCCGACAACAAGCACGCGACTGTTGGTCGGTGCGACGCGCTCGATCGCCTGCCGCAGCTGGCTGATGACGGCCGACCGGCCGACAAGCGTCGGCGGTACCGGCGCCAGTTGCTTGAGCTGCCTGACCTCACGTTTGAGCCGTGAGTTTTCCAACGCCCGGTCGGCGACCAGGACCAGCCGGTCTGCCTTGAAGGGTTTTTCGATGAAGTCGTACGCGCCCAGTTTAATCGCGGCGACCGCGGTTTCGATGTTGCCGTGGCCGGAAATCATGACGACTGGAAGTTCGGCATGCTCCTGCTTGACGGCTTCGAGCAATTGCAGCCCGTCCAGCTTGCTGCCCTGCAGCCAGATATCGAGGAAGAGCAGGTTCGGCCGCCGTGCAACGATCGCGCTCAGCGCGTCATCGCTGTTACGCGCGGTGCGCGTGACATAGCCTTCGTCCTGCAAGATACCCGCCACCAGATCGCGAATATCGGCCTCGTCGTCGACAATCAGGATTTCAGAGGCCATGTTACTTCCCACTTACTGACGTTGGTTGTTCTGACTGAGGCTGCTCGGTCTTGCCGGCAGCGGCAAATCGTATGCGTACCCAGGCACCTCGCTGGCCGGGTATTTTTTCGCTGGCGTCATGCAGCTCGATGCTGCCGCCATGCTCCTCGATGATGCGCCCGACGATCGCTAGCCCCAATCCTGTGCCCTTTTCCCGCGTCGTTACGTAAGGCTCGAGCAGCCGGCTGCGGTTCGATTTGGGAAGGCCGATACCGTTATCGATCACGTCGATCACGACATCGTCGCCTTCGCGTTCCGCAAATACGTGGATCGCACCCTTGCCGAGCTCTTCGGACGGCACTGCCGCGATCGCTTCGGTGGCATTCTTGATGATGTTGGTCAGCGCCTGCGAGATCAGCCGCCGGTCGAATCGGGCCGGCATGGGATCCTCGCCGATTTTTGCATCGATTTCGATTTCGGAATGTCCCACGCGCATCAAGAACACGGTTTGCCGGACCGCATCGGCGACGTCTTCGGCGGCCATAACGGGTTTCGGCATCCGCGCAAAATGCGAGAACTCGTCGACCATGCGGCGGATATCTTCAACCTGACGAACAATCGTGTCCGTGCATTGTTCGAAGACACCACGATCCTCCTCGATCATTTTGCCGTACTTCCGGCGCAACCGTTCGGCCGAAAGCTGAATCGGGGTCAGCGGATTCTTGATCTCGTGTGCGATGCGACGG
>DASSYU010000174.1:0-7226 GCA_035703125.1 Pseudolabrys sp.
CGACTCGCAGGCTATGGGACGAATCGGGGAATGCTGGCTGCGCGCTATTCAGACCGCCGACGCCATGAAGACCGGTCGCGGCAAGCTGCCGGAGGACGCGCCGGGCAACGACAATTTCCGCGTGCTGCGCTACGTGGCGAAAATCACGATAAATCCCGCAATTACGCACGGTATTTCGAAAGTCTTCGGCTCGGTCGAGGTCGGAAAGGTGGCGGACCTGGTCTTATGGGAGCCTGCATTCTTCGGTGCCAAGCCCAAACTCATTATCAAGAATGGGCAAATCAGCTGGGGACTCATGGGCGATCCGAATGCGTCACTGCCGACGCCGCAGCCGGTTTACTACCGGCCGATGTTCGGTGCATTTGGCGATGCGCTGTCGAGGAATTGCATTACGTTTGTCTCTGGCGCGGCGCACGCCGCCGGTATTCAGAAGCGCCTGGGGCTCAAGCGGAAGGTGATCCCCGTCAAGAACATCCGGAAGGTTCGTAAACGTGATATGGTCCGCAATTCCGGCACTCCGGATATCAAGGTCGATCCGGAGACATTCGCCGTCACCGTCGATGGAGTGCATGCAACGGTTCCACCGTTAAAGGTGGTTTCGCTCAACCAGAAATATTTCTTTAGCTAGCAAGAATCCCATGGTCATCATCGAAACAGTTCTCGGCAACATCAACGATCGCGAATGGGCGAAGCGATTGTCCGGTGCCAGCATCGATATTCTTGAACTAGACCAGTGGGAGGCGCAGAAAAATCGCTTCCGGAAAAAGACCGCCAAAGGAACCGAGCTTGCGGTGGCGCTTGATCGTGGGACGGTCATGCGCGACGGCGACATATTGGTCTGGGAAGCGGGCAAGGCGACTGGCATCGCGGTGCGGATACGCCTGCGCGAAGTCATGATCGTCCATCTGGACGGCTTGGCGCAACTCGCACCCGAGATCGCGATGCGCACCTGCCTGGAACTGGGGCACGCGCTCGGCAACCAGCACTGGCCCGCGCTGATCAAAGGCGATCATGTCTATGTGCCACTTACCGTCGACCGCAAGGTCATGGCCTCCGTTATGAACACGCATCGCTTTGAAGACATTCGTTATGAGTTCGTGCCGGGCAGCGAGGTCGTTCCCTATCTCGCGCCACATGAATCGCGCCGGCTATTCGGCGGTGCCGAAGGTCAAGTGCATTCTCACGCACACGAAAGCCATGCCAAGTCCGACGGCGAAACGGGGCACGTGCACAGTCGCTCCCCAACCCGTCCCCACACGCATAGTCATGGCCATTCCGGCGACCATGTCCATTTCCATGGATCGCCGGCGCGTCTTGCAGATGACAATACAAAGTGATCGTGCCGGCGGTCCGCGGACGGCGGCGCTCCTCGCTCGGATGCTGCAGTTCGGGGACTCAATGTTCCCGATCGGCGCATTTTCGTTTTCGTGTGGCCTGGAATCCGCGATTCAAAAGGGCATCGTCGTGAATACCGCGACGCTTGCGGCCTACGCTCGCACCGCGGTGGAACAGGCGGCACGTGGCGACGGAATCGCTCTGATTGCCGCACACAACGCCGCGACCGCGGCTGACTTCGATGCGCTCGTCCAAATCGACAACGTCGTGTTTGCACGCAAGCTGTCCGAAGAAACGCGGACAATGACAGTCCGTATGGGCAAGAAGTTCACCGAGATCGGGCTCCAGGTCATTGATCTTCCGTTTCTGCGCAGGTGGTGCGAGTACATCGAAGCCGGTACCACGCCCGGATGTTACCCGGTATCGCTGGCGATCAACTTCGCAGTACAGAATCTTTCTGCGAGGGAGGCGTTTGTTGTTCATCAATACGGCGTGGCGGCGATGATCCTCGGCGCATCTCTCCGACTAATGCGGATCAGCCACGTCGATACGCAAGGAATTCTCTACGATCTTAATGCGCGAGTGGATGCGGACTTCCAGATCGCGGCTAAGGTTCGCCTGTCGGACATGGCAGGCTATGCGCCCCTCACAGAAATCCTGGCAGCCGTTCACGCCAAGGCGCATGTGCGGCTGTTCATGAGTTGACCTGATTGGACATTCGAATGTCGAAAAAGAAAATCGTACGCATTGGCGTGGGCGGGCCGGTAGGTTCCGGAAAGACGGCAATCGTGGAGACCATCACGCCGCGGCTGCTGGATCTCGGCATAAAGATACTCATTATAACCAACGACGTCGTGACCACGGAGGACGCAAAGCACGTGCAGCGAACGCTCAAGGGCGTTCTGATTCAGGAGCGGATCCTCGGAGTTGAGACCGGCGCATGCCCGCACACGGCAGTGCGCGAGGACCCGAGTATGAATCTTGCCGCAGTCGAAGAGATGGAGGCACGTTTCCCCGACAGCGACGTCGTATTGATCGAGAGCGGCGGCGACAATCTCACGCTGACTTTCTCACCGGCGCTGGTGGATTATTTTATCTACGTGATTGACGTTGCTGCGGGTGACAAGATCCCACGCAAGAACGGGCCGGGGATTACTCAATCGGACATCCTGGTGATCAACAAGACTGACCTCGCGCCGCACGTCGGTGCGAGCCTCGACGTTATGAAGCAAGATTCGCTCCTCATGCGCGGCAGCAAGCCGTTCCTGTTCACCAATTGCAAGACAGGTGAGGGAATTCCTGCACTCGTCGACCTCATTGTGCAGGACTTGCTGTTCGACCTGGAGGTGCCGCGAAAGAGGTCGGCGTGACGTCGTCGGTCGCAGCGACCTTGCATGCCGCCGAAGCCCTTGGCGCATCGGCCAGGGAATTTGCGCCGTTTCAGGACGAACCGGCGCAGATGAAAAGCGGCACGGTGGGCAAGACGGGCTTTTTGCGGCTCGGCTTCGAATTGCGCGGCAAGCAAACGATCCTCGCGGATCTTGACCACCGCGCGCCGTACATGGCCCAGCGCGCTCTCTACTGTGACGATGGTGTGCCGGGACTTGCCCATGTTTTCATGATCACCACAACCGGTTGTCTCTTGCAGGGCGACCGCCTTGCGCTCGAAATCGAACTCGGGCCGCGCGCACAGGCGCACGTGACCACGCAATCCGCGACCAAGATTCACACGATGGATGCCAATTATGCGGCACAGACGCAGACGATAACGCTTGGCGAGGGATCCTATTTGGAGTTGCTTCCCGACCCGCTGATTCCGCACCGGCGGGCACGCTACCTCAGCGATACGCGGATCTGTATTCCGGCTTCGGCAACGCTCCTCCTTTCGGAGATCATTCAAGCGGGGCGGAAGCATCATCATCCGGACGAATGTTTCGGGGCCACGCTGTTGTCGATCGCCGCGACCGCCTCGCGCCCGGACGGTCGGCTGCTATTCACCGAAAAGCTGATGATCGACCCGCAGCGATATTCAATGCGGCAGACCGGTGTGATGGATTCGTTCGATGTATTCGGCAACGTGATCTTGTGCACGCCCAAAGACAAAGCCGAGCACATTTATGCGCGCGTACAGGCCGATGTTGACCTCCAACGCGGTGTGGCCTGTGGCGCCTGCCGGCTGCCCAACGACGCGGGTCTTATCTTCAAGGTCGTCGGCCGGGAGTGCGCGCAGGTCAAGACGAAGATACGCGAGTTTTGGGGCCTCGTTCGCAAGGAGGTAACGGGCGCCGAGCTCCCGCAACCATTTCTCTGGCGCTGAGCGTCAAAACGTCGGGCTATCAGCGGTTACATTGTCCCGGCAAGGCCGAGCTGCTTCACCAGGCTGCCCCATTTCTCGCGCTCGGAGGCCAGGTATTTTTGGATGCCGTCGATGTCGGGTGAGTCGACGGGAAGCAGACCGATCTTTTCGGTGAGCTTGATCATTTCCGGATCGGCCATGATCTTCTTCATTTCCCTGTGCAGGCGCTCGATGATCGGCTTGGGCGTAGCCGCCGGCGCAAACAGGATGTGCCAGGACACCGCTTCGAAATCCGGCGCCTTGGCCGCTTCCGCGAAAGGTGGCACGTCCGGCAGTGAGGGAATCCGGGTGGTTGCGGAGACCGCGAGCGCACGCAGCTTGCCGTCGCGGATTAGCGGCAGTGACGCGCCAGCTTCCGCAAAGCCGAGCTGCACATGGCCCGCGGCGATGTCCTGAATCGATTGTGGCGTGTTCTTGTAAGGAACATGCGTGATGTCGAGCTCGAACCGCTTTTTCATGTATTCGATGGATAGATGCTGCGCGACGCCGGCGCCGGGCGAGGAATAGCTCAGCGGACTCTTGTTGTCTTTTAGATGTTTGATGAGCTCGGGAACCGATTTGGCCGGCAAGTCGGGATTGACGACAAGGATGAAGGGCGACTTCACATAAAAAGAAATCGGTACGAAATCCTTCACGTGGTCGTAATTCACCTTCTTGTACAGGACAGGGTTAATCGCCATCGCGGATGAGGTCGACACGAGCAGGGTGTAGCCATCGGCGGGCGCGGTGGCGACTGCGGCGGCAGCAAGCATCAGTGCCGCGCCAGGACGGTTGTCGACCACGACCGGCTTGCCGAGCGCGACTTGCAATTTTTCCGCATACAGCCGTACCAGCGAATCCATGCCGGAGCCGGCCGCCAGCGGCACGACGATGGTGATCTGGCGTGTGGGATAATCCTGCGCTTGCGCCGGCGCAGCAGCAGCAACTGCGGTGATTGCGGCGGCAAGGAGCGCGCGCCGGACAAAAGTCCACGACATTTTAAACTCCTTCTGAGAATCGCAATTGAAAACAGATACGATGATTTTCCTGCGGCACTATAGAACCCAGGCATGCTAGCCGACGTCATCTGAACTGAAAACTCGGCACAATGTCACGCCTTATTCCTGCAACTTCAGCTCGATCCACGGCATTGGCGTAAATAGTTCTCGGCGGCGTCGCGGTCGAGCAAGCGTCCGATCTCCATGCGTTTATCCGGAACGTGGGAAAAGACGCCTGAAATAAATTTCTTTAGAGCCATAACGACAGCGTCATCGATCGTGGCCGAGCCGCCGGAAGGGACCGCAAGGATCTTATGGTCGACCTCGCCATCTTCGACCTGCTCCAGAAGCCCGATCGGATCGCACTCCAACGTCGTTCCTGCGATGAGCGGCTCTGAGGTCAACACGAAGCAGTCGACCGCATCGGCATCGCCGCTAACGGTGCCGATGACGAAGCCGTAAGGGTAGGGATAGCTGGCCGATACATCGATTGTTCGCAGATGCCGCAGCGTGCGCTCATCGTAGATATTCTTGCGCCGCGAACCGGCCTGGTTTTCGATGAAGACCTGCATGGATTTCCCGCTTGCCTCTATACTAGTCTGACCTCGCCACCGATCCAGTCTTGTTCGGTCGGCAAGCAGGGGTCGGCATGGCGGGAAAGCAAAATCGGGCAGCTATTGTTGAACGCCTGCATGCGGAGGTCCGCAGCGGACGGCCGATTTATGACGCGCTGTGCGGCTCCGGAATCACCGCCAAGATGGCCGCGCGCGGCGGCGCCGACATGGTCACGACCCACTGCCTTGCTTACTTCCGCATGCAGGGCATGAGCTCGATGGCAGGTTACCTGCCGATTTGCGATGCCAACGCGCTCACCCTCGAGCTGGGCGAGCGCGGTCTGGTGAACGTGGTTCGGGATTGCCCGCTGGTGGCGGGGCTGCTTTGCGTCGACCCAACACGTGACATGGCGCGCTTCCTCGAGACCATCGCGGCGGCGGGATATGATGGCGTAATGAACTGCCCGACCGTCGCACTGATCGACGGGAAATTCCGTAGCGATCTGGAAGAAACCGGCATGGGATTCGCCCGCGAGGTCGACGTGCTTGGATGCGCGTCGCGCATGGGTCTCTTTACCAAGGCGTTTTGCACGTCGCCGGAGGAGGCTCTGGCCATGGCGGAGGTCGGCGTCGACAATATCATCGTGCATTTCGGCAACAGCTCGGGCGGCTCGATCGGCTCGAAAACGGTTCTCGGCGACGACGCCTCGCGGGCACGCGCGGGCATGGTACTCGACGCGTTGTCCACGAAATTCCCCGACCGGATCGTTACCTGTCACGGGGGCGCCATCGAGACGCCGGCCGATTTCGAACGTTTTCTGAAGATGGAGCCGCGTCTTCAAGGATATGTCGGCGGTTCGTCGGCCGAGCGATTCCCGATCGAGACATCTGTGGTGCAAGCGACGCGGGAATTCAAAAACGTCAAGCTTTCGAAGGCGAACTAGTGGACCCGGTTCGTGTTGCCGTTCTCGCCACGCTCGACAGCAAGCATGAGGCGGCGCGTTTCGTTTGCGATGCGCTGACCGCGGCCGGCGCCACGCCGTGGCTGGTCGATCTGTCGCTGCGCCCGCACAGCCATGACTTCGCCGACGTCAGCGCCGGGGCAGTCGTGCAATCCGCGGGATTCGCTTGGGCCGATCTTGGACGTCTCGCGCGCACGGACGCTGCCAGGACGATGATCGCGGCCGGCACCGAAATCATGCGCGCCAGGTTCGCGCGCCGCGAAATCGACGGCGCGATCGGCGTCGGGGGAGCCAACGGATCGACCATCGCCTGCGCGATTATGCGTACGCTGCCGCTGGCATTTCCAAAATGCATGGTGACGCCGGTTGCTGCGACCGCGGCCGTGCAATGGTACGTCGCCGAAAGCGACATCGCGATGTACCCGACGATTGGCGACATTTCGCTCAACCGTGTCACGCGCGCGGCCATGACAAATGCTGCTCACGCCGTCGCCGCAATGGCGCGGGTTTGGATTCGGCAGGATGCTACCGCGCGTGTTCCCCTGCTGGCCGTCTCGTCCTTCGGCAATACACAGCCGGCGGTCGATCGCATTACCGCGCGGCTGGAGGCGGAAGGATTTGAGGTCATTCATTTTCATGCCTCGGGGCCAGGCGGCCGCGCGCTCGAGAGACTGGCGGCTTCGGGCGAGCTTGCCGGCGTGATCGATCTCACCACGTCCGAGCTTACCGACCTTGTCACCGGTGGCGTCTACAGCGCGGGCGAGACACGGCTCACTGCTGCCGGTGCTGCCGGCCTGCCGCAGGTGGTGGTGCCGGGCTGTCTCGACTTCACCAACTGGTGGGTGGGACAGGTGCCCGACAAATACCGGCAGCGTGAATTCTACCAATATAACGTCGAGATACTGCTGATGCGGACGAATGCCGAAGAGTTCTCCAATCTCGGCCGTCTCTTCGGCGAACGGCTGCGTGCCGCCAAAGGCCCGGTCAGCGTGCTTATTCCGAGCGGCGGCATGAGCCAGCTTGTCGGCCGCAAGACTTTTGA
>DASSYU010000235.1:0-17993 GCA_035703125.1 Pseudolabrys sp.
GGAGGTAAGCCGAAATTTTCATCGGCTTGGGCTGCTTGTTGCAGCCATCATCCTCACGGCGGGTTTTTTGTTGATGGCAAAGGATGCGCTTGGCCTGAGGCTGTGGGATTTGTTGCCAGCCGATATTCCAATTCTCGCGCGTGGAATTGCCATCGGCCTAACCGGCATCGGATTAGTTTCAGTGGCCGCATACGGCATCGTCCGTGCAATAGGTTGGTCAATTAACAAGTCTGTCTAAAGTCGTCGCGTGCGACCCACATGTCCGCTTTTTTGGCGCAGAGCGGACATCAAGCACTTTGCGCTGCACAAATGTGGTTGGTGGCGCACGAAGAATCGCAGATTCTGTGACGTTCATCACATACGAAAATGGGAGTTCAGTTTTATATGATCCTGACAAACTCCAAGTATGGAGGCACCGATGAACACCTTCATTAATTGGACGAGCCAGGTTGCTATCGCAAGCCGCATCGTTGAGGAGCGTCGCGAACAAGACTGGAATGAGTTGAAGCTATTGGGCGATTATCATCCGCCTTTCGGCAAGGATGAAGCCCGCGCAGAAGCCGCAAAGTGGCTGTGTCAGGTTTAGCGTAAGATTTCGCGAAATTTTCCTCCCTCACCGCCCGCCCCCTAGGGGGCGGTTTTTTTGTTTTCTGTTTGACATTTCGATATCCGCTTCTGGCCCTTAGCCGACGTCGCTAGCTGCACTGCACATGTCCGCTTTCGGGGGTAAAGAAGACATGGCCCGTTCGTGAGAGTCCGCTTACGCGGTCGCTATCGGGAGTAAAGCGGACATGGGCTGGTGCACCGCACATGTCCGCTAATGACCCAAAGCGGACATTGGCTGGCTGCTGAACAACCCGCTTCCCGTGTGCTAGCGTGAGCCAGTACGACGCCTTGTCCTGAGCCTCGGAGAAGGCAATGAGACGCCGCGAGTTCATCAAAGTAATTGCTGGTTCGACAGCCGGATGGCCGCTCGCGGCTCAGGCGCAGCAAGCGGCCAAGCCAGTCGTCGGCTTCCTTATCCCGGCGGGGAGTGTCGTTTTGCGCCAGCAGTTTGCAGCGCTCCAGGAGGGGCTAAAGCAAACCGGCTACATTGATGGCCAGAACGTCACGATCGAACATCGCTTTGCCGACGGCCAATTTGATCGGCTTCCCGCACTTGCGTCCGATCTGGTTCGCCGCGGCGTGTTTGTCATTGTTGTGGGCAGCAGCGCCGGGTTGCGTGCCGCAAAGCAGGCAACCGCAACGCTTCCGATTGTTTTTTCCATGGGTGAAGACCCGGTCAAACTCGGGTTTGTCGCCAGCCTTAATCGGCCGGGCGGCAACATCACGGGAGTCTATCAACTCACCTCGGGCCTTGAGGCAAAGCGGTTGGGGCTTCTGCATGAAATGGTTCCCAAGGCCAAGATAGTCGCTGTGCTTGTTAACCCGAATTTCCCGAGCGCCGAGGCCCAACTACACGATGTGCACGAGGCCGCAGCACGGTTGGGCTTACAGCTCATTGTACTACGCGCGAACACAGAAAAAGACTTTGAACCGGCATTCGCTACCCTAGTCCAACAGAAAGCGAGTGCCCTTCATGTTTGCAGTTCTCCCTTCTTCAATTATAGACGCGAGCAACTTGTTATACTTGCCGCGCGCCACGTAATCCCCGCAATCTATGAGTGGCGCGATTTTCCGGCCGCAGGCGGTCTAATGAGCTACGGAACGGACCTCAATGAGGCCTATCGTCAGACCGGTGTATATGCCGGCCGTATTCTCAAAGGAGAAAAGGCTGCTGACCTGCCGGTTGTACAGTTGGCAAAGTTTCAGTTTGTTATCAATTTGAGCACTGCGAAAACGCTCGGCATTGACGTGCAACCGACGCTAGCAGCTCGCGCGGACGAGATAATCGAATGAAGCCTCTATGTCCGCTATTGACCCAAAGCGGACATGCGAACCGGTATTTCGGTGAGACATCGCTGCCCTGAATTGTTCATTTACATACAAATAGACGAGGCTTGCACGGCGCAGGCCAGCCCTCGCTATCGAATGTGCTAGTGTGGATTTAGAAAGGTCTGTTGCGTGGTCGGCTCCGGTAAAAATTATCGCGTGAATTGGCGAAGCCGCGTTCGGCCCGGGTCTGCCGAGGCATATGCCCTAGCAACGCTTCTGGTCATGATTTCCAGCCTCATACGCTGGGGAATGGGGCTGCTCACCGCCGAAGTTCAGGGCTTTGCACCTTATTACCCTGCTGTGCTTTTTGCGGCCCTTGTTGGCGGAGTAGCAGCCGGCATCTTCGCTGCTCTATTAGGAGGAGCTATCAGCTGGTGGGCATTCCTGCCTCCGTATTTTGAATTTTCACCCCTCACTTCCGGACAAGCAATCAGCTTACTGAGCTATCTATTCGCCTCTCTGCTTATTGTGTGGGCGGCAGAACACTATCGCAGGCTTACGAAGGGTCTCGAAGATGAAGAGAACTTTCGTAAACTGGCCGTCGACGAGCTCGCACACCGATTAAAAAACAAATTGGCTACAATCCAGTCCATCATTAGCTTTCAACTTCGCGACGAACCGCAAACTAGAGACGCTATTTTGAGCCGTCTTACTGCGCTCTCAGCCACCGACGATCTTATTACGACGGCGCAAGGAGAAGGGGCTCGTATTCGTGACGTCCTTTCCGCTGAACTTCGGCCCTATGGAACATCGCGAATATCGATTGAGGGCCCCGATTGTCTTCTTTCCCCAAAGCTGGCCTTGACGATGGCGCTGTTAGCTCACGAACTCGCTACCAACGCCGCGAAATATGGTGCGTTGTCGAATACGTTTGGCAGATTATCAATTGCTTGGTCACTTTCTAATGAGCAATTAAATCTTGAATGGCGGGAAAGTAACGGTCCGATTGTGACCCCTCCGACGCGTAGGGGTTTCGGAGTGCGATTACTTTCACGAGCAATGGACCAGTTCGGCGGGGCGATTGAGACCACTTTTGAACCGACGGGGCTCGTCTGCAAATTCAAAGTGCCCTTTGCGGAACGTACGACAAGCATTGTTCCGGAAATAACCAACAAGGGCCCGGGAGTACTGGCAGCGGATTGAACTATGGTGCTCGCCACGCGATGTCCGCTATTGGCCCAAAGCAGACATGGGTCGTTGCACTGCACATGTCCGCTTTCAGGGGTAAAGCGGACATGACCATTTGCGGCATGTCTCCTTTTGCGGTCGCTATTGGGGGTAAAGCGGACATGCCCTTGTGCGGCGCACATGTCTGCTTTTGACCCAAAGCGGACATTGGCGATCACAATTTAATACGCCTTACGCGCCTTTTGACGCTCGACTTCGGGGATGTTGCTACCCATATACAGTTGATCACTGGGCAATTCTGTATCGGTGCTGAGAGACGCGACCGCGCTCCCGCCTTTAAAAGGAGGAGCGCATGCGCATTCCAATTTACCAGCCATCCGGGCCCTACTCGGACTCAATCGTGCGTCCGCTTTGTACCAAGTGCGATAAGAAGACCTGGCTTACTCGGATCGAACTGACCGATAGGCCCGGTTACGACAAGCGCACGTTCGAATGTCCGACTTGCGAAATATCCGCCAGTGAAATCGTTAGATACAAATAGGCCGCCTCACCTGGTCGGCCTCTTTCCTTACGCGCTTTCGCTCGTTGCTTTACAGGAGGTTCCTATGAATATCATTCCGATGCGAGACGCTTCATTCGACGACGCCGCGACTTTGGCTATGGGCGAGGCTTTCGACCGCGCCTGCAAATCGCTTCGTAATATGGGGTCTGCCGTGCGTGAGATCACCGCAAATCGGATTATTGAACTCGCCAAAAATGGCGAGCGCGATCCTGCCCGCCTCTATGAACAAGCATTAAAGACCTTTGTAGGCCGTGATCATCCCATCCCCGCCTATGCTTTAGTCACGCACGCAGCGTGATCTCGCCCGCCGCCGAATCTCGTCACGTTAGCTACGCTTTGTGCATTTGCGATTATTAGTAGTGTATGACCCTTGAGCCATCCATGATTAGACAGATATACCGCGAAGAATTTGAACAATCCGGCGTCGATAATGTGCGCAAACACGCTGCCGCCAGCATCTACAGTGGCGATAAACTACTAGAAGCGCTCGAATGGCTTAATAAAAAAGATCGCGGCTGGTTGGTGACAGAGCAAAGCGCAATTGCGCGTGACGCGGCAGATGCTGCTTGGGTATCTGCACGGGCATCCCAAGGCGCAAATAGAAGAGCAACAATTGCGCTCGTTATTTCTGGTTTCTCGGCACTGGTAGCGATTGCCGCTATCATTCTACCGTACCTTACCAAGCCATATGGCTGACGGCTCGCCTAAACTTCGCGATCAGTCGAGCTGTACATCAACCTGAAGACCCCCAAGGCGCTCGGCCTCAACATCCCCAACTCGCTCATCGGGCGGCCGGATGAGGTGATCGAGTGATTAGCTGAATGTCCGCTTTTGGCCCATAGCGGACATCGCTAGTTGCACCGCACATGTCTGCTTTCGGGGGAAGAGCGGACATTGCCTTTCGCGAGAGTCCGCTTTCGCGGTCGCTATTGGGTGTAAAGCCGACATGCCTTTTTGCAGCGCAAATGTCTGCTTTTGACCCAAAGCGGACATGGGCGGGGCCGATGGAACTTGGTAAAATTAGACTCCGTCGTGACCGTCCAGAGGGAGCGACATGCAGCGACGAAGTCCAAAACCTGTAAAGAACCAGGAAACGAAGAGGCCCAAGGGTCGCAAAGCGGCGACCGTGCGCGGATCCGCGTCCGACCTTCAAGAGCAAGTCGCCGCCCTCAGACGCGAGCTGAAAGAGGCGAATGAGCGGCAGACCGCAACCTCCGAAGTGCTCAAGGTCATCAGCCACTCAACGTTTGATCTGCAGACGGTATTCGACATGTTGGTCGAATCGGCAGCGCATCTGTGCGAGGCCGATAGTGCAACCATCCATCGTCCAAAAGATGATGCTTACGCGTTCGTTGCAAGCTATGGCTATTCAAAAGAATACGCGCAGTACATGCGGAACCACCCAATAGTACTTGGAAGAGGATCAGTGCTTGGACGAACGGTGCTTGATAGAAAAACTACTCAAGTAGCTGATGTTCAAGCAGACCCGCAATACAAACTGACCGAGCAGACCAGTATTGGGAAATATCGCACCGTACTCGGTGTGCCACTTTTGCGAGAGGGCAATCCAATTGGTGTAATCGTTCTTACGCGGAATACGGTGAGACCATTCACCGACAAGCAGATCGAGTTGGTGCAAAACTTTGCCGCGCAAGCGGTGATCGCCATCGAGAATACTCGACTGCTGACCGAGCGCCGCGACACTGCGGACGTGACCGAGTTGTTGAAGGAACTGCATCGAATCGTGAACGAGGCCATTCGCACGCAGACAGTCGGTGGCGATCAGGCCGAAGGGTTGACCTTCGATCTAAGCCAGGTCGACTTAGAACGGCTTCGCGACGAGTTCGCCAAGAAGGTCAGGCGCAAAGCGACGGCGCTCCAGGATATACGGGACATTGTCGAGCAGAAACTGGCCCAGATGCTCGCGCGGAATCCAAGACGCATGGACTACCAGCGCAAATACGAGGAGATCGTTGCCGACTATAATCGGGAAAAGGATCGGACAACAATCGAGGATACATTCAGGCGGCTTGTCGAACTCGTGAGCAGCCTCGATGAAGAGCAGAAACGGGCAGCGAAGGAAGGGCTGACCGAAGACGAGTTGGCGTTGTTTGACCTTCTTCAGAGGGACGGTTTGGACAAAAAATCACGCGAACGTGTGAAACAGGCCAGCAGGGACCTGCTCGCTTTAATCAAGGCCCGATTGGATCAACTCGACCGGTTTTGGGAGAAGGAGCAGACAAAAGCCGAAGTGGAAGTGTTTATATTGGATCAGGTTTTCGCGAGCCTTCCGACGCCGCCCTTTACTCCGGGCGAGAAGAAAGCTGTGGCAGCGAACGTCTATGCCCATATTTGGCAACAAGCGATGAGCGGCGAATTTGCAAAGGCCGCGTAATACTGCGACGGCTGGAGGTGCGCTGCTCCCGTCACGGAGCCCTGGCGCTTGATCGGTGGGACAATCTCAAAAATAGTCCTTGGAATTCAGTGAGACGTGCGCGAGAAGTGGGACACGATAAATCCTTGACTTTCTTGTGTTCTGGCGGCCCTCTCCTGGGCACCAATGTCCCGAGCCGAAGAACCCAATGACCATCCGCCTGCATCGCGGTGATCTTCCCAACCTCTCCGGTTACAAGGGGTCGGTAGCCATCGACACCGAAGCAATGGGTCTTGATCCCAATCGGGACCGATTGTGCGTCGTTCAGTTGTCCCCGGGTGACGGGTCCGCCGATGTGATTCAGATTGGCGCCGGTCAGCACAAGGCGCCGAATATCGAGAAACTTCTGGCCGAAAAGTCGATTCTCAAAATCTTTCACTTTGCGCGTTTCGACATGGGCATTCTCGCAAAGACTTTCGGAGTGATGGCCGAGCCAGTCTATTGCACGAAGATCGCCTCACGACTCGCCCGCACCTACACCGACAAGCATGGCCTTAAGGACCTGGCTCGCGAAGTCCTCGGAGTCGACTTATCCAAACAGCAGCAGCTCTCCGACTGGGGCGCCGAAGAACTTAGTGATGCGCAAGTGGCCTATGCTGCAACCGACGTCCTGCATCTGCATGCTTTGAAGGAAAAGCTGGACGTCATGCTTGCGCGTGAGAGTCGTACCGATCTCGCGGGGGCCTGTTTCCGCTTCCTGCCCGACCGCGCCCGGCTCGATCTCGCTGGGTGGGCGGCCGAGGATATTTTTTCTCATTCGTCATAAGTTGTTGTATTCTGGCGCTAATTGGTTAACGCGGCGCGGCCGGTTGCCGTGTCAGAGCCATATTCGGGCGGCACTTTACTTCTTGGGGCGACGATGATCTCCGCGACTTCCTTTGGGTGCAGACGGATGCCGGACTTGGCATGAACCGTGTAATTACAGCTCAGTCAGACCCTGACGCGACGCGCGCTTATTGGACCATGAGCCGCGGCAATACCGAGCGCGCTTTCCTGGCTGCGCGTCGTCACAGTCGCGTGGTGCGCATCCTGCGGATCGCAGTGCCGGCTGCCGTGTCATTTACGCTGGTTGTCGTCGTATTGGTCACCTATCTCAATCCGCTCCGCATGCTCGCCAAGTTGCCGATCAACATCGACAATCTCGTGGTGTCCGGCACGAAAGTGACGATGGAGCAACCACGCCTATCAGGGTTTACGAGAGATGCGCGCGCCTACGAACTGACGGCCGATACCGCGGCGCAAGACATGACGAAGCCCGACGTCGTCGAATTGCGCAACATCCGCGCTAAAATTGAAATGCAAGACAAGAGCACGATGGAGCTTAATGCGGCCACCGGACTCTATGACGCGAAAGCGGAAACGCTAAAGCTCGATCGGGACATCGTTCTTAATTCGTCGGCTGGATATCAAGGGCGTCTGAGCGAGGCGCTTGTCGACATACGCAAGGGGAATGTCATCTCCGAACATCCGGTCGAGGTGAGAATGCTTCAGGGCACGCTCAATGCCAACCGGCTGGATATTGTCGATTCCGGTGAAGTCATCCGATTCCACGGCGGTGTCGTCATGGACATGACGCTGAATCAGCCGGAGCAACCGAAAGCGGGCGAGCAACGATGATGCAGAAGCCCGGATTCATTTTTGCGCTTGCAATCGGACTTTTGTCGAGCGGCTTGGTTGCGCACGCGCAGACAACGTCACAAGGGCCGCCTAACGCCTTGCAGGGCTTTTCGCAGAACCGCGATCAGCCGGTCCACATCGAGGCGGCGACTCTGGAAGTCCGGGACAAGCAGAAACAAGCAACCTTCAGCGGAGACGTACGGGTGAAGCAGGGCGACACCGGCCTGCGCTGCAAGTCGCTGGTGGTGTTCTACGAGCAGAGCGGTGCGCCAACCGAGGCAGGCAAATCCCTTCAGGCTGCGAGTCCGGGGCCAAGCGGCGAGCAACGCATCAAGCGCCTTGAGGCGCGTGGTGGCGTCGTAGTTACGCAGAAAGATCAGACCGCGACCGGCGAGCTTGGCATTTTCGATATGAAATCCAACACCGTGACGCTGACCGGCAATCCAGTGGTCATGACCCAGGGGCAGAACGTTTTGCGGGGCGGAAAACTAGTGGTCGATTTGACGAGTGGCGTGTCGCGGATCGAAGCGGGAAAGAGCGGACAAGGCGTCCAGATGTTGGTTCAACCAAGCGCATCTACGCCCGATTCAAAAGGCGGAAGCGCTGACGGACAGGCACCGCGCCCCATTCCCGTGCGACCGTTCAATTGAATTCTTGCATGGATGCGGTCATTCGGGCGCAGCGACGGGAATCAGATAAAGTCGCAGGCACGCTGCCTGCACAAATGTGTGTAGATTCAGTCCGGCGCGAGGTAGCCCAGTGAATTTTTTCTCACTGTTTAGGCGCAAGTCTCCGCCTGTCCGCCGGACGATGACCCCGGTCGAAGCGCGGACGCGCCAGGCTGCAATTGCCAATGCGCAGGCGGAGGTCGCGCATCAAACATACCGAAGCCCATCGAGCCCGCCGCAGACTCGGCCACGCCAGGACGGCGATAGCCGACAGGCTGCACGCCATGCCTATCTTGCCGCGCACGGGGTCGAAAAGAGCTTTGGAGGCCGGATGGTCGTCAAAGGTGTCACCCTTTACGTCAGGCGCGGCGAAGCGGTGGGCCTGCTCGGGCCAAACGGCGCCGGCAAAACGACCGTGTTCTATATGATTACCGGCCTGATCAAAGCTGATCGCGGCCGGATCGAGCTTGATGGCTTCGATGTCACCGCGCTGCCGATGTATCAGCGTGCCCGGCTTGGTATCGGCTATTTGCCGCAGGAAGCCTCGATATTTCGCGGCCTCAACGTGGAAGACAATATTCGCTCTGTCCTCGAAGTCGTCGAACCGGATCGCCGGCGGCGCGAGGCGGACCTCGATGCATTGCTTGAGGAATTCAACATCGCGCGTTTGCGCAAGACGTCGACGATTGCCCTGTCGGGCGGCGAGCGACGACGTGTCGAAATCGCGCGCGCGCTGGCGACTCGGCCGAGCTACATGCTCCTTGACGAGCCTTTTGCCGGCATTGATCCGATTGCCGTCGGCGACATTCAGACGCTGGTGCGCCACCTGACGAATCGCGGGATCGGTGTGCTGATCACCGACCACAATGTGCGGGAAACGCTGGGACTTACTGATCGGGCCTACATCATCTATTCCGGAGAGGTGCTGATGGAAGGCCGCGCCGACGATATTGTGAACAATCCTGACGTCCGGCGCCTTTACCTCGGCGAGGAATTTCGGCTCTAGCCGGTGGCGCGCAAAAGTTAATGCGCACAAGAAGTGTGCAGTGCCTGCCTGCTAAATCACATACCGCGACTCGCGAGTAGCTGGTATAAACAAGCAAGAATCGGACCAGTTTTCTGCCGGGATACCTCAATGGCTTTGTCGCAAAGGCTGGAAGCTCGCCAGTCGCAAGCGCTGGTGATGACGCCGCAGCTGATGCAGGCCATCAAGCTGTTGCAATTGTCCAGTCTCGATCTTGCTGCCTATGTGGAAGGCGAACTCGAGCGCAATCCGTTGCTCGAGCGCGCCGGTGAAGACGAGGCTGGGTCGGCCGGCGACACGCAGGCAACAGCACCCGAAAGCGACGACAATTCGGGCGGGGCCGACTGGGTCAACGCCGAGCTCGAGACGAGTCGAAGTTCTATCGAGCAGGGGCTCGGCACTGAACTCGAAAATGTGTTCCCCGATGATAGCGGAAGCAAGACCGCTACTGGCGGCGATTTGCGTCCTGGCGCTTATTCCGAATGGTCGGGCGCAGGATCTGCTGCCGGTGAAGACTATAATCTCGAAGCGTTCGTGTCCGCCGAAACGACACTTGCCGATCATCTCGCTGAGCAGATGGCGTTGGCCATTTCCAATCCGGCGGGCCGTATGATCGGTCAGTACCTGATCGATATGGTCGATGAAGCGGGCTACCTCGCGGGCGATCTCGGCACAGTTGCCGAAAAACTCGGCGTGCAGCACAGCGACGTCGAGCTTGCGCTTGCGGTTTTGCAGACGTTCGATCCGCCCGGGGTCTGCGCGCGGAGTTTAACCGAATGCCTCGCGATCCAACTCAAGGATCGAAATCGCTATGACCCGGCGATGCAGGCCTTGGTGGAACATCTGGATCTTGTTGCCAAGCGCGATCTTGCCGGCCTCCGCCGGATTTGCGGCGTCACGGAAGAGGATCTTGCCGACATGATCGCCGAGATTCGCATGCTCAATCCAAAACCAGGTCTGATGTTCGGCTCGACCATAGTCCAGCCGATCGTCCCTGACGTGTTCGCGCGCCCCGCGCCCGATGGCACATGGCAGGTCGAGCTCAATTCAGACACGCTTCCGAAAGTCCTGATCAACCAAGTTTATCACGCGCAGGTTTCCGGCACCACGCGCAATGAAAAAGAAAAAGCTTATCTTACGGATTGCCTACAAACGGCGACCTGGTTAGTGCGCGCGCTTGATCAACGCGCAAAGACAATTCTGAAGGTGTCGAGCGAAATTGTGCGTCAGCAGGACGGATTTTTTGCAAAAGGTGTCCAATATTTGCGCCCGCTCAACCTGAAGGCTGTTGCCGATGCCATAAGCATGCACGAATCAACAGTTTCCCGGGTGACCGCAAACAAATACATGGCGACCAGTCGCGGAATCTTTGAATTGAAATATTTCTTTACCTCTGCAATTGCCGCAGCTGATGGCGGTGAGGCCCATTCGGCTGAAGCTGTCCGGCATCGCATTCGTCAGCTGATCGACGGTGAAAGTACCGGGAACGTGTTGTCGGACGATACGATCGTGGAAAAACTACGTGATGCCGGAATCGATATCGCGCGGCGCACGGTTGCAAAGTACCGTGAAGCAATGCGCATTCCGTCTTCGGTCCAGCGCCGCCGCGAAAAACAGGCCACCGGCGCCTGAAAACATACCTTTCCAAGGCATTGACGCGTGGAACACTTCTACGCTGAAATCTCTTATGCCTGCCTAGAGGCAGCGTCACGAGTCCCAATGGAGGCAAACAATGCCTTTGCGCGTCTCGGGTCGAAACATCAATATCGGCACAGCATTACAGCGAAAAATCACTGATCGTGTCGAAGAAGCAACCTCGAAATATTTTCGCGGCGGCTATTCGGGGCATGCGACGGTGGGCAGGGACGGATTCGGCTTCCGGACCGAGTGCGTCCTGCATCTCGATTCAGGCGCATTACTGGAAGCCGAAGGAATGGCACCGAATGCCTATGACAGTGCCGAACAGGCGGCGATCCGTATCGAAAAGCGGTTGCGACGCTACAAACGCCGCCGCAAGGATCATCAGGCGCGTCGTGGCGGCTAAAATCGTAAAAACGGCAAAATAATGCTGAACTTATACCATTGACGGCGGGCCAGACGGCACTTATGGTCCGCCGCCTTCAACACCCCCTTTGCAACTCGGCGCTGCCATTCCCGATCATTGGCCATGTCCCTGACGCTAACTGATTTCGTCGCGCCGAACGCCGTCGTTGCAGGGCTGAAGGTTAACAGCAAGAAGCAGGCGATTCAGGAATTAGCTGCACGCGCCGCTCAGCTGACGGGACAGAGCGAAAAGGAAATTCTGGAAATCCTGCTTCAGCGCGAAAAGCTTGGCTCTACCGGCGTCGGTAGTGGCGTGGCGATTCCGCATGGCAAGCTCCCGAAACTCGGCCGACTCTTTGGTCTCTTTGCACGGCTGCAGCGCCCGATCGATTTCGAGGCGCTCGACAACCAGCCGGTTGACCTCATCTTCCTGCTGCTCGCACCGGAAGCGGCGGGCGCTGATCACCTCAAGGCGCTGGCACGCGTTGCGCGCCAACTACGCGATCCGGAAATTGCACGCCGGTTGCGCGAATCAACCGACGCCGACGCGCTGCATGCAGTGCTCGCGATGCCACCAGCGAGTACGGCGGCCTAAACCGCCATATTCGTCCGCGCAAGCGGCGACGCATCACCTCGAAATTTTCGGAAATAGTCTCTCGCTTCTCGATGCCCCGCACCACGCGGAGCATCGTCACAGCTGTGTCAGTGCACGCTAACGGGCTCGAGCTCCTGGCTCCAGGCGTTCGCAACGGCGGCTTCGCGCGTGTCCGTCAGCATGATCGGCGTACCGTCGGCCGCATGCAAAGCGAAGAGCTTGATGCCCGGCGCGATTTTTGGCGCCTGCGGAAATAGATTGGCGACGTCCTCGGAACGGATTGTCTTCACGTAAGCAAGACGGCCGTCGCCGAGCTGTGCCAGTGCCTCCTGCGTAATAACCGGATGGGCTGTGTTCGGTTCAATCTGTTTGTTGTTGGTCATGGCCCTCGACTCCTTTCTGATTCAACGCTTAACGCGGTCGAGTCCTGCTTCACGAGTCCGTCATTCCTGCTCATTAATCGAGATCGTTTTCACGATCCGTTCCGGTTGTGGCCGGATGAGATCGATCGACAACAGGCCGTTTTTCAAGTCGGCGCCCATAACTTCCATTCCATCGCAGAGCACAAATGTGCGTTGGAACTGACGCGCGGCTATGCCGCGGTGGAGATATTGGCGGGTCTTGTCGTCCTGCTGCCGCCCACGGATCACCAATTGGCTTTCCTCGATGCTCACATCAAGCTGATCGCGGGTGAATCCAGCGACAGCGAGTGTGATGCGCAGCCGCTCGGGATTTTGCCCGTCGCGCGGCAGCCGCTCGATGTTGTAGGGCGGGTAGCCGTCGGCCCCTTTGGCAACGCGTTCGAGCACGCGCTCGATCTCGTCGAATCCCAAGAGGAACGGGCTGGAGAGAGACGGAACTCGCGACATTGGTCTCAAAGCCCTCGCTTGAAGCGACTTTGACGGGGCCCCTTTCAGGCACCCCAACCGTAGAGCGACTGCCCTTCGGTCGTTCCTAATATGGGCGGGCTGGGTTAAAGGTTCAAGAACAGGGCAGAATCCGGTCCTGACGGACATATTGCCGATATTTCAGACGGTTTTTCATGGCTGACGACCCCAAATTTCCGCCACTGACCGTCCGCGCTCTGCGTGGGACGCCAGTGGAGGTCCCGCTGAACTACGTACTGGGTACCAGCGCGGTCGCGATACATAAGGCCTCCCTTCTGCTGGTGGATCTCGAAACAGAGCAAGGGGTCACCGGCCGCACGTATCTCTTCTGCTACCTGCCGGCGGCTGCGCCGGCGATCATCAGCCTGCTCGAGGAAGTCGAGCGGATCGTGAAAGGCGAGGCCATCACACCGGCCGAATTATGGAAGAAACTTGCGCGCCGCTTCACGCTGATCGGCGTGCAGGGCATCGTCCGCATGGCGATGTCGGCTTTCGATTCAGCCGCCTGGGACGCCCTCGCCATCGCCGCGGGCAAGCCGCTTGCAAATTTCATCGGGGCAACGCCGCGCAATATCCCCGCCTACAATAGCTGCGGGCTCGGATTGAAAAACGACCTGGGAGCGCTCGCGGATGAAGCCGAGAAATTGCTCGCCGGAGGCTTTCGTGCGGTCAAGCTTCGGCTGGGCTATCCGACGGTGCGAGGAGATATCGCGGCTGTTCATGCGGTGCGCAAGCGCATCGGCGACGATATTGCGCTGATGGTCGACTATAATCAGGTGCTGGCACTCGAGGATGCGCTTGTACGCGGTCGTGCACTCGACGCCGAGAATATCTACTGGCTCGAAGAGCCGATCCGCCATGACGATTATGTCGGAGCTGCGAAGCTGGCACGAGAACTCAAAGTGCCCATTCAGATCGGTGAGAATTTTTCGCTTCCGGCCGCTATGGCAACAGCGGTCGAGCAGCGTGCCGCTGACTATGTCATGCTTGATCTGGAACGAATTGGCGGAGTGACTGGATGGCGCGATGCGGCTGCCATCGCTCATTCGTACAATCTAAAAATGTCGTCGCACCTTTTTCCCGAGGTCAGCGTGCATCTCCTCGCCGCCACCCCCACCTGTCATTTCCTCGAATATGTCGATTGGGCCAATGTGCTGCTTGAAGAGCCATTGGTGGTTGCCCACGGTCATGCGCAAGTTTCTGCGCGCCCTGGCAACGGAATGATCTGGGACAAAAAAGCGGTCGAACGCTATCGCATGCACTGAGCTAGCGAAGCGGAAGCTTGAAGAGCTTGATCGCGTTGGCCCGGCTGACCTTGATCCGGTCTGCTTCGTCGATCTCAACGGTATCGATCCATTGCGCGCCTTCTCCGACGTCCTCGAACGGCCAGTCGACGGAAAACATCACGCGGTCCGCCCCCATCACCGAAATGGCGTTCACCAGGGCAGCGGTGTCGAAATTGCCTGATGTCGTGAGGTGGAAGTGCTTGCGGAAGTAGTGAGCGACGCTGTGCTTGGCCGGATACTTGTGCGGAGCCTTCATCCAGCCGTTGCGATTGTCGATGCGCCAAAGATAGACAGGAATGCCTTCACCGATATGGCCAAGCACTATTTTCAGATTTGGGCATTCATCGAATAAGCCGCTGCCGATCAGTCTCAACGCATGCACGGCGGTCTCGGCGGCAAATGCCCAGTTTGGGCCGAGCATCCAGTTATGTCCTTCGTAAAATCTGGTCCAGCTTGGAAGCGGATTGCGCGGATGCAAGTAAAACGGGACGTCGAGCGCCTCGACGGTGCGCCAGAACGCACGGTACTGCGGAAGATCGTAATAGGTGACGTTTTCAGAAGAGCCGATTTGCGAAAATCCGTTGACCAAAGCTCCGACCATTCCGAGGTCTTTGACGCAGCGCGTGAGTTCGACGGCTGCCGCCTCCGGGTCCTGCATCGGAATTGCTGCGAACGCGGCAAAACGGCCCGGGCGTTTCTGCACTTCGCCGGCAAGGACATCATTGGCTTGCCTAGCGATCGCGACCGCTTTTTTTACATCGTGAATCGCCTGAATCGCCGGCGCATTTAACGACAGGATCATCATCTCGACCCCGTGCTTGTCCATTTCCCCGAGGCGGGTTTCCTGGATGTCGAGCAGTCGATGACTTAAGTCTTTCCAGACGTGCGAGCCGAATACCTGCGAATCGCCCAGCGTCGATTCAGTGGCGAAGTGTTCCTCAAGCGCTATCTTGCCTTGCATTGGGCTCTCCTGGCTTTTTTGCATCATGCAATGCGCTGACAGCGTTTGTCAGCAGCCGTGCGCGCAACAAAAAAGCCGCCCCGGTTTGGGCGGCCCGCCGAGCCGTAGCTCGCGAAGGATGGTGGAGCCAGGGGGAGTCGAACCCCCGACCTCGTGAATGCCATTCACGCGCTCTCCCAACTGAGCTATGGCCCCAATTCGCGAGTTCAATTGCCGCTCTTGGGGAGCAGCAGCTGTAATCAGTTTTCCTCTTCCTTCTCGACGCCTTCGCCGATGATGTCGCTAACGTCGGCGTTGCCTTCTTCCTCTTCCTCGATGAAGGCGGCATCGTCGAGGCTCTCATCAATCTCGACTTCTTCTTCCTCACCTGCTGCGGCGCCTTCGGCCGCAGCCGGCTTCTTCTTGCCTTGCTGTTCGGCTTCTGCGTCCTCAAGCGAAACAAATTCGGCCTCGGCGGTCTCCGGGACGATGCTTTCGGTCTGAGCCACAGGCTTCGCGGCCACCGGCGCTTCAGCGCGCGCGCGCGAAGGCGCCGGCACAGCGATAGGGACAACCTTGCCGGTATAAGGTGAAATCACCGGCGTTTTGTTGAGATCGTAAAACTTGCGGCCTGTATCCGGACAGACGCGCTTGGTGCCGAGATCGGGTTTCGCCACAGTCGAGGTTCCCAGGATCATGAAAATCGGTGTTTCACTTGGCTAGTTGCAACGCCCCTGTCAATAGCGCAGATGTCCAAAAGCCGCGGGATGACGGCCCGCGCGGCTGCGTGGTAGGACGACGAAGAATTTAGGGATACCGGCTGGTGACTTCCGCAGAATTAGCACCGTTAACCGCTCGTCAAAGCGGCCCCGTGCAGGGCCGCGCCCGCGTGCCCGGCGACAAATCGATTTCTCATCGCGCTCTCATTCTGGGGGCCCTGACGGTCGGCGAATCTACCGTCGGTGGCCTTTTGGAAGGCGAGGATGTCCTGCATACCGCCAACGCGATGCGGGCGCTTGGCGCACATCTGGAGCGCACCGGCGAGCAGGCCTGGCGCATTCGCGGCGTCGGGGTGGCGGGCTTCGCCCAGCCTGTTGGCCCGCTCGATTTCGGCAATTCCGGAACGGGCTGCCGGCTGGCCATTGGAGCGGTGGCCGGCTCACCGGTAACTGTCGCCTTCGTCGGCGACGAGTCTCTGCGTAGCCGGCCGATGCGGCGCGTGCTCGATCCGCTGGAAAAAATGGGCGCGCGCGTGCTGGAGGTGGCCGACGGCGGGCGCCTCCCATTGACAATCCGCGGCGCCGCCGATCCGATCCCGATCATTTACGAACCGCCGGTCGCTTCCGCGCAGCTCAAGTCGGCCGTGCTGCTTGCCGGTCTTGCCGCGCCGGGCGAGACGATCGTTATCGAGGCGGAAGCAACCCGCGACCACACTGAGCGGTTGCTCAAGCACTTCGGCGCCAAGATCACCAGCAAGTCGCATGGCGAGCACGGACGCCGCATCGTGTTGAAGGGTCAGCCTGAGCTCGAGCCAGCCAATGTCCTTGTTCCTGCAGATCCGTCTTCGGCGGCGTTCCCGCTCGTCGCGGCATTGCTCACGCCCGGCTCCGAGCTTGTTCTCGAAGCGGTCATGACCAACCCTCTGCGAACCGGATTACTGACGACGTTGCTCGAAATGGGGGCGAGCATCGAAGTCGTGGACAAGCGCGACGGCGGCGAGGAGATCTGCGATATTCGCGTGCGTACGTCCGCCCTAAAAGGCATCGATGTGCCGGCCGAGCGTGCGCCATCCATGATCGACGAATACCCCATCCTGGCCGTGGCTGCGTCGTTCGCGGAAGGCGTGACGCGAATGCGGGGCTTGCAAGAGCTGCGCGTCAAAGAGTCCGATCGTCTTGCCGCGACCGTCGACATGTTGCGTGCAAACGGCGGCGCCGCTGAAATCGAGGGCGACGATTTGATAGTTCAAGGCAAGGGCCGTCCTGCCGGCGGCGCCGAAGTGAAGACACACATGGATCATCGGATTGCGATGTCGGCTCTGGTCATGGGTCTCGCCAGCGAAAATCCGGTGCGTATCGACGACAGCGCCTTCATTGCGACCAGCTTTCCCGGCTTCGTCGAGCTGATGCGTTCGATCGGTGCGGACCTGATATGATCATCGCGATCGACGGGCCGGCGGCGTCGGGCAAAGGCACGCTCGGCAAGAGGCTCGCCGCTCACTATAACTTGCGGCACCTGGACACTGGATTGATCTATCGCGCGGTTGCGAAAGCTCTCGTCGATCGTGGACAGCGTCCGGGCGATGCCAAAGCTGCGGTTGCTGCCGCGAAAGCGCTTGATCCGTCGCGCTTTGACGAAGGCATGCTCAAGACTCACGCAATCGGGGAAGCCGCATCGATCGTATCCGCCATTCCGGAGGTCCGCGCTGCATTGCTTGCGTTCCAGCGCGAGTTTGCCGCAGCGCCACCGGGCGCGGTTCTCGATGGCCGCGACATTGGCACCGTCATCAGCCCCAATGCCAACGTTAAAATTTTCGTCACTGCGAGCCCCGAGGTGCGCGCCCGCCGCCGCGCAGCCGAATACCGGGCGCAAGGGCGGAAAATCGACGAATCCGAGGTGCTGGCGGATATCCTTAAGCGCGATGAACGCGACCAAAGCCGCGCAGCGGCGCCCCTAAAGCGCGCGCCGGATGCGCACTTGCTCGATACAACGCATTTGGATATAGACGCGGCCATCCGGGCCGCCATCGACATCGTCGAGGCCAGCCGGGCGGGCCGAGGGCGCGAGTAACGCCCCTCGCTGTTGGAGGACAAAGCCCCGCTCGAGCCTCAGCGTAAAGCGCGCCCGATCGAACCATCGTTCCGAAAGCACGGT
>DASSYU010000312.1:0-2136 GCA_035703125.1 Pseudolabrys sp.
AATTACCGTCGCCGACGTGGCCGACGATCGGCGCAAGGATGCGGCTTTCCGCAATGTCGCGTTGCGTTTCGGTGACGCATTCCGCCAGCCGCGAGATCGGCACGCAAACATCGGTCGGGACCATTGCGGCGCCCGGCCGCAGCGCAAAGTTCGACAGTGCCGCGTGGTGGCGCGCCTCCCACAATTTGGTGCGCTCTTCCGGCCGCGTCGTCCAGGTGAAGGGGCCGCCGCCGAATTCCGCCGCGATCTCGCCAAAACGCTTTGACTGCTCGGCGACCGACGCCTCGGTGCCGTGGAATTCAAGGAACAGCATCGGCGTTTCCGCCAGCCCGAGCTTGGAATGCAGGTTGACCGCCCTCACCTGCAGCGCATCAAGCAGCTCGATACGGGCCACCGGAATGCCGGACTGAATCGTGTGAATGGCGGTAGTGCAGCACGCTTCCACGGACGGAAAGGGGCAAATGCCGCCGGAGATCGCCTCGGGAATGCCGGAAAGCTTCAACGTCAATTGCGTAATGACGCCGAGCGTGCCTTCCGATCCGACCATCAGCCGGGTGAGGTCGTAGCCCGCCGCCGTCTTCTTCGCGCGGCGGGCGGTATCGATCACCTCGCCATTTGCCAGCACGACCTTGAGGGCAAGGACGTTGTCTTTCATCGTGCCATAGCGCACGGCGTTGGTGCCCGAGCAGCGCGTCGCCGCCATGCCGCCGAGAGACGCGTCGGCGCCGGGATCGATCGGGAAGAACAGACCGCTGTCGCGAAGCTGTTCATTGAGGGCCTTGCGGGTGATGCCGGGTTCGATGACGCAGTCGAGATCCTCGGCATGCACGGCAAGAACCTTGTTCATATCGCGGAAATCGATCGACACGCCGCCTGCCGGCGCGTTGACGTGCCCTTCGAGCGAGGTGCCGACGCCATAGGGAATGACCGCAACGCCGTTTTCGGCGCAGATGCGTACGATTTGTTGCACCTCTTCGGTGCCCTGCGGAAAAACGACGGCGTCGGGCGGCTGATTTGCGATCCAGGTGACGGTATTGCCGTGCTGCTCGCGCACGGCCTGCGACGTCACGACCCGGTTGCCGAAGGCGGCGGTCAGAGCCGCAATGGTTCTCTTGATTGCGCCGGCATTGCGCCCCCGCCCGGCGACCTCACTCACGGCCATAAACCTGTCCTCTGCTGCGCGTCAGCCAACGTTAGCAGAGGACGGGTTGCGGGTGAAACGAGACCGGCGGCGGCGGGGTTGCGGGGACAACCTTCGGTTAAGGGAATCCGCCGCCTGCCGGCTTCGTTAGCTCAGGACGATCGTCCGATGAAGGGAACGATCATCGCCACCCGCTGCCGGTAGCGGCGATACTCGTCGCCGAACACAGCAATCAGGTCATGTTCCTCAAGCGCGATCCCGACAAAGATGTAAGCCGTCACGACCGCGGCAAACAGCAGATGGCCGGCCGTCATCACGGGCGTTGCCCAGACGAAAATGATGAAGCCGAGATAGATCGGATGACGGACTACGTTGTACAGCATCGGTGTCTTGAATTTCATCGGCGGCATCGGCTTGCCCGCGAGATTGTTGGCGACCTGATGCAGCCCAAACAGCTCGAAGTGATTGATCATGAAGGTGCTGATGAAGACCAGCACCCAGCCGAACAATCCGAGATACAGAAGTGACGCGGCAATCGTGGGCTCCTTGACCTCCCACACCACGCCGGGAATCGGCCGCCACTGCCAGAACACGAGCGCAAGCGCGAGGCTGGCGAGCAGCACGTACGTGCTGCGCTCGACGGATTTCGGGACGATCGTCGTCCACCACTTCTTGAACTGAGACCTCGCCATCACGCTGTGCTGCAGGGCGAAGATCGTCATCAGCACAAGGTTGATAACGATGGATTCCATGAGCGGCCCGGCGGGACCGGAGTCGATCGTTTTCGGCACCCCAAGCCCACAGACGAAGCCGATGGCGTAAACAATGACAATGGCGAAGACGAGATAGGCCACGATGCCATACAGAAACGCGACGAGTTTTCCCATGAACATCTCCTATTGACTGCGGTGATTCGACTTTGGCGTTCTCAGTGAACCGGACAGCGGAGAGACCTTGGCCGGGGCGAGCATTGAGTTGGCGCCCTGCGGCACCGG
>DASSYU010000382.1:0-5713 GCA_035703125.1 Pseudolabrys sp.
CGAGCGCGGCAGGATCGGGATTTTCAACCGCTCCTATTATGAAGAAGTGCTGGTCGTGCGCGTGCATGCAGGCCTTCTCGAAAAAGAGAAAATGCCCGCCAAGCTCGTGACCAAGGAGATCTGGAAGGAGCGTTTCAAGGATATTTGTGCGTTCGAGCGCTACCTTGCGCGCAACGGGACGCTGATCCTCAAATTCTTTCTGCATGTGTCGAAAGAAGAGCAGAAACGGCGGTTCCTGGAACGGATCGACGAGCAGTCGAAGAACTGGAAATTCTCGATGGGGGACGTCGAGGAGCGAAAGCTCTGGGACAAGTACATGGCCGCCTACGAGGACATGATTCGCAACACCAGCAGGCCGGAAGCGCCCTGGCACGTCGTGCCCGCCGACAACAAATGGTTCACGCGCTTGGTCGTCGCCGCCGAGGTGGTGGAAGCGCTGGACAGGCTTGGGCTCAAATATCCCAAGGTAGCCGGCGCAGCGCGTGGCGACCTGGAAAAAGCCCGGCAGATCTTGCGCAAAGAACGCTGAACGGCCGTCTGCCGAACCTCGACGTTGGCCCATGGTCCAACTCGATCATGGTGCGCGTCCGCGTTTAATCTAGTCATATGGGAATTTGCCGGAGTCCGCAGAAATGACGGAGACACTTATGCATAACGCCGTGCCAGCTGCTGACGCCGCCGGCCGCGTTCACCCGCCTCAGGGCCGCAAGAATTCGTCCGTGATCAAGCGCTCGGTCATACGCAACGGACACAAGTCGAGCATCTCGCTGGAAGACCAATTCTGGGACGCGCTGCGCGAGATTGCCGACCACGAACATATGGCGATCTCGACGCTGGTGGCCCATATCGATCATAACCGCACCACGAGCAATCTTTCGTCCGCCATCCGGGTCTTCGTGCTCGATCATTTCAGGCACGGCGATCGCGCCAAGCCGGAGACTGCTGCCGCAACCAAAAATCGCTCGCGATGAGTGTATTCGGTCGGCCGCTGCACGATTTTTGCGGCGATATTTGCAGGATTCTGGTAAGTGTTCCCGCAGGCCTCCCGTTCCCGGAGTTCCTGCGCGCCGGCTATTGGACCTCGGTCCAACTCGATCTCCGGCGTCCATTTCTCCTAGCTTTGACATAGGTCAAAGCGCTGCGAGCAGAGCTACTAGTATCAAACTCGCCTCCACAACGGGCGAACCGAGGGAGTGGCCATGTCGAAATTCCTCGCGCAATCATTGGCATTCATCCTGTTTGTTGCCTTTGCTCCGGTGGCGAACGCGCAGACCCAGCCGGCTCCCGCGCCGGCGAGCACACCCGCGCAAGACCAGTTGCTCCAGCCCGGAGAGATCGATGCGCTGCTCTCGCCGATCGCGCTTTATCCGGACGCGCTGGTTGCCCAAGTGCTCATGGCAGCGACATATCCGCTCGAGGTCATTCAGGCGAGCCGGTGGCTGAAGGAGAACAAGGGACTCAAGGACGACGCGTTGAGGGCCGCGCTCGACAAGCAGGGCTGGGACGAAAGCGTGAAATCGCTCGTTGCAACGCCCTCGGTGCTCGACATGATGGCCGACAAGCTCGATTGGACGCAGAAGCTCGGCGACGCCATGCTCGCGCAGCAGACCGACGTGATGGATGGTGTCCAGCGTCTGCGCGCCAAGGCCGATGCAAACAACAAACTGCAGTCGACTCCGCAACAAAAGGTTTCGAAGCGGTCCGAGGGCAGCAAGCAGGTCATCGTGATCGAGCCGACAAATCCGGAGACGATGTACGTGCCGTACTACGATCCGGCGGTTGTTTATGGCGCTTGGCCTTACCCGTCGTATCCGCCCTATTACTGGGGCGCCAGCTACTGGCCTTACGGCGGCGCAGTTCTGGGCGCGGGCCTGGCGTTCGGCGCGGGTTATGCGCTAGGGCGCTGGACGGGTAGTGGTTATTGGGGCGGCAACGTCAACTGGAACAACAACAACATCAACATCAGCCGGCCAGGCGGCGGCAGTGGAAACTGGAATCACGTCGCGCACCACCGGCAGGGCGTCCGTTACAACAACAAAGGCGTCGCCGACAGAATGGGCAGGGGCAACAGTAACCGCGCCGGTGCAGGTAACCGCGCGGACTTCCGGGGGCGCGACGGCGCTGGCGGCAACCGTCCCGGTGGCGGTGACCGGCCGGGCGCGGGCAGTCGTCCGGGTGGAGGCGGCGGCGGTCAAAAAGCGGCACAGCGTCCCAGCGGCGGAAAAGGCGCGGGCAGCCGTCCCGGCGGCGGTCAAAAAGCGGCACAGCGTCCCAGCGGCGGAAAAGGCGGCGGCGCGCGTCCAGGCGGTGGCGGCGGTGGCCGCAATGCATTCGCCGGCAGCGGCGGTGGCGGCCGCTCCGCGATGGCTAGCGCCGGACGCGGACACTCGAGCATGGGCGGGCGGGGGGGCGGCGGCGGCGCCCGCATGGGCGGCGGCGGTGGCGGCCGCGGTGGCGGCGGTGGTGGCCGTGGCGGTGGCGGCGGCGGACGCCGCTCGGACGTCGCGCTCAAGCACCACGTCATCTTGCTCGGGCACCTCGACAATGGGCTCGGCTTCTATCGCTTCAGCTACAACGGAAGTGAGAAGCCCTATGTCGGCGTGATGGCGCAGGAAGTTCAGACCGTGCGGCCGGATGCAGTCATCCGTGGCCACGACGGATACCTGCGCGTCTTCTACGAAAAGCTCGGGCTGCAGTTCCAAACCTACGACCAATGGCTTGCCACGGGCGCGCGGATTCCATCCGCTGCTCCGCAACCGCATTGATGGGTGAACGGCCATGATCAAATCACAGCGCGTTCGTCTCTTGAGCAAGATCACCATCCTGGCCGGCGCGGCGATGCTTATCCTCGCACTGTCCTCGCTCGCGCAGGCGCAGCAGCGTTTCAAGACGCCCGAAGAGGCCGTCGAGGCGCTTGTCAGGGCAGCACGAAGTGGTGATAGCAAATCGGTCGTAAGCATTCTCGGACCGGGATCGCAGGAACTGGTCTCGTCCGGTGATCCGGTCGAGGACGCGGAAGTCCGCAAGGAATATCTCGCTGCCTATGACGCCGGGCACCGCATCGTTTCAGAACCCGGCAAGCCGTCCGTGCTGGTGATTGGCCCCGACAACTGGCCATTCCCAATTCCGATGGTGCAGCGTGACGGCCAGTGGATTTTCGACGTCCCCGCCGGCCGCGAGGAAGTTCTGGCGCGCCGGATCGGACGCAACGAGCTGTCGACCATGAAGGCGATGCTCGCGTTCTGGGATGCGCAGCAAGATTATGCCGACATGAACAAGAGCAAGAGCGGCCAGGCCGTCTATGCACAGCGGATCGTCAGCTCGCCCGGCAAGAAGGACGGGCTCTATTGGCCGACGAGCGGCAACGAACCACCGAGCCCGCTTGGCGAGGCGGTCGCCGCCGCCACGCAACGCGGCTATCGCCCGGGCGCCGGCGAACCTTACCACGGCTATCGCTACAAAATTCTGCTGCGCCAGGGCCCCGCTGCGCCTGGCGGGGCCGTTGATTACATCGTCGAGGGCGACATGATCGGCGGCTTTGCGGCCGTTGCCTATCCGGCCGAATACGGCAATTCCGGCATCATGACGTTCATCATCAACCATGAAGGCGACATCTACGAGAAGGATCTCGGCGAGGGTACGGCCCGCACCGCCTCGCAAATGACCTCCTTCAATCCCGATCACACCTGGAGGAAGGTCGTCGATACCGAAAAATAAGACGGCGTTCCGCTCTGCGATGCGGTCTTGCAGGCGACGTCGACAGGCCAGGTCCTGGCTTCGGGCACTGCAGTGACGCCACGGCAAGTCACGGCCGCGCCGTTCGTCGTTCGTGTCAAGCACGACGATGCGAAGCTGGCGACCAGCCTCCCTGCCGGCGCGGCGGGCGATGCGGCGGTCTACACCTCGCACATCAAGCCGAGCCACATCATCCGCCAGGTGATCCTGCGGCAGATCGCGATCGTGAATTACGTCAGCCCGTTCTAGTACAGGTCGCCGCAGACCTAGACTCGGTACAGTCCGTGCCGCGTCTCGACAGGCGACACGTCACAAAGCGGCGAGTTGAAGACCAGCTGACGCAGAAAAGCGGACATTGCTTGTGGGCAATGTCCGCCCGCATCTGGTTTGGTCTTGAGCGCGCTTAAAGGGCTTACACCTTTTCCCCTTCCAGCCAGGCGTCGATGTCTTTTCTGACCTGATCTTTCGCAATGCCGTAGCGCTCCTGGATCACTCCCTCCAGCTGGTCGCGCTGTCCGTTGATTTTGTCCAGATCATCATCCGTGAGATCGCCCCACTTCTCTTTGACCCGGCCCTTGAACTGTTTCCAGTTTCCCTCAACGCGATTCCAATCCATGGCTCATCTCCTGTGTTGTTTGACGCACCGCTCTGTGGTGCATTGGCATATGTCAAACAATTCAGCTGAACCTCGGTCGTTCCCTGTGGCCAAAGGGCAAGGAACAAAAAAGACAATTCGCCGCTTGTCCTTGGCAGAAAGGACGTTCGATGATGGTGATAGCTCCGGCCACGAAGCGAGCGTGAAATCGCGTCGATATATCCAGCAAGGATATGGCGCGTCATTGGTGCAAGCGTCTGAGAAAATCGCGGCTTGAGATCGAAGCCGCGATCGCCAAGGTCGGCGACAACGCTCAAACGGTCATCAAGGAACTGGACGCAAACCAGAGGTAACAGGTGCCGGATCGTGCCTGCCGGCTTCATGGCCGTTCGGCGGCGTGAGCTGCGCCACGAGGCCGCAAGAACCTATCGTGGTTGTTTCCGGTCCAGGTTGATCGGCTTGCTACTCAAGGCGTCACCGAAAAGTTGACGAAGAATATCGGTCCCGAATCCTTCCGTGCAGATCGGATCGGCGCAGAAGTGATGACCGCTGGGGGTCAACATCAGTTCGGTGCCGCATGCGGCGCACATGGGCGCCAGGGGTGGACTCTCGACATCAATCATCAGGGCGCTTCCGCTTTGCCTCGCGCTGCACCGGATGGCGCGGCGTCGGGACTCGTCGTCGTTGGATGGCCGTATGTATGGAAGTTCGAGACGCGCGTCCTGTTGTGTGGCGCCAATAATTTGCGTTCAGCGGCCAGCCGTTCGCGCGGGAGTAGCCTGTCACCGCATCGCACGCATGGTTTGGGATATTGACCGCGCCACCCACTGGCCAGGACCTGCAGGCCGTCGGGTCGTAGCCCATCGTTTTATTATTGGGCAGCAGCCGGCGATCTCGATCGCCCGTACAGCGAGCGCTGACGAAAAACCGCAGTAAGCCGGGGCAACAACCTGACCTTCGGTTGGACCACGGTCCAATCGACGCCGGCACGCCAAATACCCCAGCATGACGTAGGTTTCTGCGCCAATGCAGGAACGAAACTTATCCCGCGTCGTAGAATTCGATTAAGAATCCCGTGGGGGCGCAGATAGCGGAGAAGGATGAAGGGACAATGAGATGGGGGGTTCTTGCAGCACTCGCGATTTGCGGTGCTACGAGCGGTGTATATGCGCAATCGCCCATTGGGCGCGCCATTCCCGTCACGGCGGATAACTTCAAGCGCGCCGAGACAGACATGTATTTCGCTGGGGCCGCGAAGCGTGGCGCGTTTGGGAAATTCTTTCACTACCGCGAGCTGCCCGTCGAAAGCCCTGTCGTCCGGCCCAACCGCGACACGCTTTATTCGGAAGCCGTGTTCGATCTCGATGCCGGGCCGGTAAAGAT
>DASSYU010000433.1:0-2698 GCA_035703125.1 Pseudolabrys sp.
CCGATCTCAAGCGGCTTTCCTTCATCGGGCATCGGCACGCCGAGCCCTTCGCCGCGCGGATAGCGGACCGCCGAAGGACGGTCATCGATCGCGGCCGCGGTCGCGACCATGTGCACGAGTTCGGCCTCATCGGCGGCTGCCATCAGCACGAAGTTGGGCAGGCAGCCGAGATAGGTGACATCGAAGGCCCCCGCGTGCGTCGGCCCGTCCGCTCCGACCAGCCCGGCGCGATCGAGCGCAAAGCGGACCGGCAGGCTCTGGATTGCGATGTCGTGCACGACCTGGTCGTAGGCGCGCTGAAGGAAGGTGGAGTAGATCGCGGCGAAGGGTTTGAACCCCTCTGTGGCAAGGCCGCCCGCGAAGGTGACGGCATGCTGCTCGGCGATGCCGACATCGAAGCAGCGGTTCGGAAATTCTTTTTCAAACAGGTCGAGCCCCGTGCCCGATGGCATCGCTGCGGTGATTGCAACGATCTTGTCGTCCTTGCGGGCTTCCTTGATCAGGCTTTGCGCAAAAACTTTCGTGTATTGCGGTGCGCCCGGCTTCGATTTCACCTGCGCGCCGGTTGCAACGTCAAACTTCACCACGCCGTGATACTTGTCGGCGGACGATTCCGCCGGCCCATAGCCTTTGCCCTTCTGCGTCACGACGTGCACGAGGATCGGCCCCGTTTCGGCGTCGCGCACGTTGCGCAGGACAGGAAGCAGGTGATCGAGATTGTGTCCGTCGATCGGGCCGACATAGTAGAAACCGAGCTCCTCGAACAGCGTCCCGCCGGTCCAGAATCCGCGCGCATGCTCGACGCCGCGCGTGATGAAATCGTCAAGCCGCTTCGGCAGGTGCGCGGTAAGCTGCTTGCCGACGTCTCGCAGTTTCAAATATGTGCGCCCGGACAAGAGCCGCGAAAGATAGGCCGACATCGCGCCGACCGGCGGCGCAATCGACATGTCGTTGTCGTTGAGAATGACGATCAGCCGCTCGTTGCGCGCCCCGGCATTGTTCATCGCCTCGTAGGCCATGCCGGCCGACATCGCGCCATCGCCGATGACGGCGATGACGTTGTTGCTCTTGCCCTGGAGATCACGGGCGACCGCCATGCCGAGCGCGGCCGAAATCGACGTCGACGAATGCGCAGCGCCGAACGGGTCATATTCGCTTTCGGCACGCTTGGTGAAGCCGGACAGGCCCCCGCCTTGCCGCAGCGTGCGGATGCGGTCGCGTCGGCCGGTGAGAATCTTGTGCGGATAGGCCTGGTGGCCGACGTCCCAGATCAGCCTGTCGGCGGGCGTGTCAAAGACATAGTGGAGCGCAACTGTCAGCTCGACGACGCCAAGCCCTGCACCGAGATGACCGCCGGTCCTGGCGACGGCGTCGATCGTCTCGTAGCGCAGCTCGTCGGCGAGCTGCCTGAGTTGCTCGGGCGACAGATTCTTGAGATCGCTTGGCAGGTTGACGCGATCAAGCAACGGCGTCTTAGACACTTCGGACACGCACAACTCCAACTGATTGATTAACGGCGGGCTAAGCGGCAAATCCCCAGATTCGCCCGCATGGCTTACACCACTTCGACCTCGCGGGGCAATTCGGCCTCTGGCCCATTTTGCTTCAATCGACGTCGAGCGGCTCGCTGCCGGTGGGCTTTCCGCTGGTGTTTAGGGTGATTTTTTCAACCCGGGCCTCAGCCTGACGCAACAATTCCTCGCAGCGCGTCTTTAATGCCTCGCCGCGCTCGTAAATGGCGACGGATTCCTCAAGCGGCACCTTGCCCTCTTCCAGGCGCTTGACGATCGATTCGAGCTCCTCGATGGCCCGCTCGAAAGGCATTTTCTTAACGTCGATGTTGTTCTCGGCCATTTCGCTGTCCGGCGCTTCTTTAGTCGTGCAATGGGTGAAAGATAGCCCGGATTCTCTATCCGTGCATCAAGGCGGTCACGTGGGCTGCAACCGAGCGCGAAAGCCCCTGCAAATCATAGCCACCCTCGAGCAAGGACACGACGCGGCCCTTGGCGTTCGCATCGGCAACGTCCATCAATTTCTTGGTGACCCACGTGTAGTCGGCTTCCACGAGATTGAGATTGGCGAGCGGATCGCGCGTATGCGCGTCGAATCCCGCCGAGATGATCAGGATGTCCGGCTTGAATTCACGCAGGCGTGGGAGAATGACGGCCTCGAACGCCTGCTTGAACGCGGCGCCACCGTCGCCGGCCGACAGCGGCGCGTTGACGACGGTGTTGAATTCGCCTCGCTCGCTGATCGCGCCGGTGCCCGGGTACAGCGGCATCTCGTGGGTGGAGCAGTACATCACGCTTTTGTCGGACCAGAAGATATCCTGCGAACCATTGCCGTGATGGACGTCGAAATCGACAATTGCCGCGCGCTCGATGCCGTGCGTTTTCTGTGCGTAGCGCGCCGCAATGGCCGCGTTGTTGAAGAGACAGAAGCCCATCGGGCGTGCCGTCTCGGTGTGGTGTCCGGGCGGGCGTGTCGCAACGAACGCATTCGACGCTTTGCCGGCCATCACTTCTTCGACTGCAAGCTTGGCTCCGCCGACGGCTCGCAAGGCCGCCTCGAAGCTGCCCGGCGACATCGCGGTGTCGGCATCCAGGCGCACGAGCCCTTCGGCAGGTGAGGCATCGCGGATTGCCTCGATGTAGTCCGTCGGGTGGCAGAGCGCGATAATTTCGAGAGGCGCGAGTGG
>DASSYU010000168.1:0-3050 GCA_035703125.1 Pseudolabrys sp.
CCGGTCACCGATGTCACGCCGCCGGCGCCCGCCACCCCGCCTGCGACTCCGGCGCGCTAGGCTTGCATCCGGCTAGGGGAATGATGTTCTCTCCGAATCCCAAAAGACGAAAACGGTAGCGTTCAATGAAAAAAGTCTATCCCGACGCGAAAGCCGCGCTGGCAGGCCTGCTCAAAGACGGCATGCTGATCTGCTGCGGAGGCTTTGGCCTCTGCGGAATTCCGGAAACCCTGATCAAGGCCATTCGCGACAGCGGCGTGAAGAATCTGACGGTTGTTTCCAACAACGCGGGCGTCGACGGCGCCGGGCTTGGGCTGCTGCTGGAGACGCGGCAGGTGAAGAAAATGATTTCGTCCTACGTCGGCGAGAACAAGCTGTTCGCGCAGCAATATCTCGCCGGCGAGCTCGAGATCGAATTCAACCCGCAGGGCACGCTGGCCGAACGTATCCGTGCTGGCGGCGCGGGAATTCCCGCCTTCTTCACGCGCACGGGCGCGGGCACCGACATCGCGAAGGGCAAGGAAGAGCGCGAGTTCGACGGCAGCCGCTACATCATGGAGCGCGGCATCGTCGCCGACCTGTCGATCGTTCACGCCTGGATGGCCGATACCGAAGGCAATCTTGTCTATCGGAAGACGGCGCGCAACTTCAACCCGATGATGGCAACGGCCGGAAAGGTGACCGTCGCCGAGGTTGAACACCTTGTGCAGCCGGGCGATCTCAACCCTGATCACATCATCACGCCGGGCGTATACGTCAAACGGATCGTGCACGTGCCGAATGCGGTCAAGCACATCGAGCAACGCACCGTTCGAAAGCGTGTCGCTCCAGCTGGAACAGGAGAGGAAGTCTGATGCCTTGGACCCGCGAACAGATGGCTGAGCGCGCCGCCAAGGAATTGCGCGACGGCTTTTACGTCAATCTCGGCATCGGCATTCCGACGCTGGTGTCGAATTACATTCCCGATGGCATGACGGTTCAGCTGCAGAGCGAGAACGGCATGCTCGGCTTCGGGCCCTTTCCTTATGAAGGCGAGGAAGATCCTGACCTCATCAATGCCGGCAAGCAGACCGTCACCGAATTGCCGACCACCAGCTTTTTTTCGTCGGCAGATTCGTTCGCCATGATCCGCGGCGGACATATCGACCTGTCGATCCTCGGCGCGATGCAGGTTGCGGAGAATGGCGACCTCGCCAACTGGATGATCCCCGGCAAGATGGTGAAGGGGATGGGTGGCGCGATGGATCTGGTCGCCGGTGTCAAGAAAGTCGTCGTGGTGATGGAGCACACCGCCAAGGACGAGCCGAAGCTGCTGCACAAATGCAAATTGCCGCTCACCGGTGCCGGCGTGGTGGACATGGTGATCACCGATCTCGGTGTCTTTGCCATCGACAAGAAGGCCGGCGGCATGACGCTGACCGAGCTTGCGCCCGGCGTGACGGTCGACGAGATCACAAAAAAGACCGAGGCGAAGTTCAAGGTCGATCCGAAGCTCAAGCACTAGGGCCGGAACAAATCCGCGCCCGGAACCTTTGATCTGGCATGATGCGCGCGCCCGATTTCGACGAGGAAATGGACCGGTTGCAGGACCACATGCCCGACTGGGCTGGCCGCAACCTCGATCGGCTGCGTCAGCCGGAGGCCGTCTGGGTGCGCGTTCCGGCAGGCATTGTGCTGACCGGTGGCGGCGTGCTCGGTTTCCTGCCGGTGCTGGGTTTCTGGATGCTGCCGATCGGCCTTGCGCTCCTGGCTTACGATGTGCGACCGATGCGCCCGCCGCTGGCTCGCGTGCTGCGTTTCACCAACCTCAAGATCGAGAAGCGAAAAGAGCGCAAGGACAACGAAAGGGCGGACTAGCGCGCCGCGAGATCCCTCCCTTTAAATTTTTCGTGCGAACCGTTACAGCATCGGTCTGGCAGGGGGATCGATCATGCTGTCCGAAGCCGACCGCAAGAAAGCCGCCGATATCCTGATGGCGGCGCAAAAAGAGCGTAAGCAGGCGGTGCAGCTGCACGTCACCTTTCCCGATATCACCATCGAGGATTCCTACGCGATTTCCACAGATGTGATGCAGCGCAAGGTCAGGGCCGGAGCCAAGCTGATCGGTCACAAGGTTGGGCTGACTTCAAAGGCCATGCAGCGCTCGTCGATGATCGACGAACCCGACTACGGCTACATTCTCGACGACCAGCTGATTGCCGATGGCGCCAGGGTGAAGCATGCCGACTACTGCAAGCCGCGGGTGGAGGTGGAGCTTGCCTTCATCATGGGCAAGAGGCTGCAGGGGCCCGGCGTCGGGCTGACCGACGTCCTGCGCGCCACCGAATACGTGGTGCCAGCAATGGAAATTGTCGATGCGCGCATCCAGGACCCGCGCAAGATCGTCGATACCGTTGCTGACAACGGCGCCGCTGCCGGCATCGCAATGGGCGGCCGTCCGGTGGGTCCGCTGGACGTCGATCTGCGCTGGGTCGGTGGGATCATGTCCCGCAATTCCGAGATCGAGGAGACAGGCCTGGCTGCCGGCGTGCTCGGTCACCCGGCGCTCGGCGTCGCCTGGCTTGCCAACAAAATCGGCCCGCACGGTCACGCGCTTGAGCCTGGGCACATCGTCCTTGCTGGCTCGTTTACCCGGGTCGTCTTCGCGCAAAAAGGCGACACGCTGCATGCCGATTTTGGCCAGCTCGGCGGCATCGCCATTCAATTCGTGTGAGAGAAATTATGCCGGAAATGCAAACCAACGCCTTCAAGCGCGCCATCGCGCAGGGAAAACTTCAGATCGGGCTCTGGTCGAGCCTGTGCAGCAATATCGCGGCTGAGGTCATTTCCGACAGCGGATTCGACTGGATCCTGCTCGACACCGAGCATTCGCCGAACGAGATTCCGGATCTTGTGACGCAGCTGCAGGCAATCCAGCGCGGAACGGCAACGCCGATCATTCGTCCAGCCTGGAATGATGCCGTGCTGGCCAAGCGTGCGCTCGACATCGGCGCGCAGACCCTTCTTTTTCCGTACGTGCAGAACGCGGAGGAGGCGAAGCGAGCAGTGGC
>DASSYU010000223.1:0-2093 GCA_035703125.1 Pseudolabrys sp.
AGCGGGGTCACCGCGTGGCCGTTCGCCGATATCGAACGCAAGGTCGGGCTCAACGCGGAGCAGAAGGACCTGCTCGGCGAGATCCGCAAGGCAAGCCAGGATGCGGCCGCCGTGTTCAAAGCCTCATGTCCGCCTGATGATACGTTCCCGCTGACGCCTCCCGGCCGACTCGATGCGATGTTGGCGCGGCTGGAGGCGACGCTTCAGACCGTGCAGACGGTGCGGCCGGCGCTCGAAAACTTCTATGCGTCGCTCAGCGACGAGCAGAAGGAGCGCTTCAACGAGCTCGGGCCGAAGCCCGCCGCCGCCAATGCGGAGGCGCGCGAGGCCGCGCAAGCAGCGGATTCCTGCAAGCAACCCAAGCCGGGTCTCGCCAACCTGCCGATCGAGAAGATCGAGGACGTGATCAATCCGACCGAAGCGCAGGAGGCCGAGCTGAACAAACTGCAGGATGCGACCAGCAAGGCGGTCGAGATCATGCAGGCAGCGTGCCCCGATGAGACCCCGCTAACGCCTCCGGGCCGGCTCGACGCCATGGAAAAGCGCCTGCAGTCGATGATCGACGCTGCCAGGACCGTGAAGCCGGCGCTGCAGAGCTTCTACTCGTCGCTCAGCGGCGAGCAGAAAGCCCGCTTCAACCGGATCGGCCAGCAGCTGTCGCAGTCGAATGGCTAACAAAGCAAGAAACGAAAAGGGGGCCGACACGGCCGCCCTTTTTTATTTCATGGCATCAGGCCTATTCAGCCGCGATGCGAACCTCCGGTGCCGCCGCCTTGATGTCCGGCGTGACGTGCTTCTCGAACTTGGCGAAGTTCTTCTGAAACATGGCGACCAGATCGCGCGCGGTCTTGTCGAAGTCCGCCTTGTTCTTCCAGGTCTTGATCGGGTTCAGCAGATGCGGCTCGACACCCTTCACCGAGGTCGGCACGGAGAAGCCGAAATAAGGATCCGTCCGGAAATCGGCGTTCTTGAGCGATCCGTTGAGAGCGGCGGTCACAAGCGTACGCGTCGCCTTGATCGGCATGCGCCGGCCTTCACCGTACTTGCCGCCAGTCCAACCCGAGTTGACCAGCCAGACGTCGACATTGTGCCTGCTGATGTAATCGCGCAGCAGATCGGCATAGACCGACGGGTGCCGCGGCAGAAACGGCGCGCCGAAGCAGGTTGAGAATTCCGGCTGCACGCCAATCAGCCCCTTTTCGGTGCCCGCCACCTTCGCGGTGTACCCCGACAGGAAATGATACATCGCCTGCGTGGGCGTGAGCTTCGCCACCGGAGGCATCACTCCGTACGCGTCAGCAGTCAGGAAGATGATGTTCTTCGGGTGGCCGGCGCGTCCGGTGCGCGACGCGTTCGGAATAAAGTCGAGCGGATAGGCCGAGCGCGTGTTCTCGGTCTTGGAGCCATCATCATAATCAGGAATGCGCGTGACCGGATCGAAGACGACATTCTCGAGGACACACCCAAAACGATTGGTGGCGTCCCAGATCATCGGTTCGGCTTCCTTTGAAAGCTTGATCGTTTTCGCGTAGCAGCCGCCTTCGAAATTGAAGATGCCATCCGGGCCCCAGCCCGTTTCGTCATCGCCGATCAGAATGCGATGTGGATCGGCCGACAACGTGGTCTTGCCGGTGCCCGAGAGACCGAAGAACAGCGCGCTCTCGCCTTCGTGACTCACGTTCGCCGAGCAATGCATCGGCACGACGTTCTGCGCCGGCAGATAGAAATTGAGCGTGGTGAAGACCGACTTCTTCATCTCTCCGGCATAAGAGGAGCCGCAGATCAGCACGATCCTGCGCGTGAAGTCGATCGCAACCATCGTATCCGAGCCCTCGCGGCCGCCATGGCGCTTCGCGTCGGGCTTGAATGATGGAAAATCGAGGATCGTAAGTTCGGGCTCAAACTTGGGGAGGTCGGCACGATCAGGGCGGATCAGCAGCTGGCGGATAAAGAGCGAGTGCCAGGCGAGTTCGGTGAAGACACGCGTCTTGATCCGGTATTTCGGGTCGGCGCCGCCGTAGAGGTCCTGCGCAAAAAGCTTCTTGCCTTCCGCGTGCTTGAGGAAATCGGCAAGAAGATTGTCGAAGTTCTCT
>DASSYU010000008.1:0-3320 GCA_035703125.1 Pseudolabrys sp.
CGGCGGTTTCGCTAGTGGGGGCGCGCAAGCGCGACATTATGCTCGGCAAGGACCTTTAAAAAAGCATCGGAACCAAAGAAGGCAAATTCCTGTTCGCGCAGGGTTGTCAGCGAATCCAGGCCTTTTAGCTCGGTATCGACGACACCCGGGTGACACATGATCAGGCCGCCATCCGGCAGGCCGGACAGAAAGCGCGGGAACAACCTGGCGTAATTCGCCCGCGACTTGAAGGCGTAGGAGCCGGCAAAGGCCGGATTGACCGCAATCCCGAGCTTTCTAGCCCTGCGCCGGAAACCAAGACTCAGGATGTCGAGCACGAGCGCCTTGTGGTCCCGCAGCCGGCGTCCGCGGCGCGGGCGTCCGCATTGCCTGACCCATGCCGTAGGCGCGCGCTCGGCAACGACCTTCAGAAAGGCGTCACGCACTTGCGGGAACAGCTGGATGTGCTGATGGCCGTCGAGAAAATCGGGCGGCCGTCCCAATACATCGATGAATTTTTTGAGTTGCGCCGCGATTTCATTGGCGAGGGGCTCCGGTTGCAGCCGCCGCGCAGTTGCCATCCGCAGCATAGCGTTGAGCGGCAGGAAACGGCCCCGGCGCAGCGGCGCAAAATTTTCGCTCAACGGCTGTAGCGGCCCGGTCAGCGTAACGTGCAATCCAAGCGCGGCGCGCTTTTCGCCCGAATTGAGCGTAGCGAGCGCGGCAGCTTCCTCGCTGTTGAAATGCGCCGCCGCCACCATGATCGATGTTGCATTAATACGTCCCCGGGAGATCAGCTCGCGGATCGCGGCGCTCACGCCGGGAGCGGCGCCATAATCGTCCGCGCACAGCCAGATGCGCCGTGGGTTCGAGGCCATGCCGCAGCTATTATTCGGCGGCGCGCGATGCGATCGGTCGCGCCCTTGCCGATTCACTCGCCCGCTTCACGCTGTGCTCGGCGACGAAGTAAACTGGTCGGCCCTTGATCTCCGACAGCAGCTTGCCGATGTACTCGCCCAGCACGCCGATCAGGATCAACTGCACGCCGCCGATGACCATCACGCTGACCACCAGCGAGGGATAGCCGGGCACGTCCTTGCCATAGAGCAAGGTCTCCAGCACGATCCAGCTGCCGAAAAACAGCGCGGTGACGGCGAGCAGCACGCCCAGCAGGCTCGCAACGCGCAGCGGTGCCACCGAAAACGACGTCAGGCCTTCGATCGACAGGCCGATCAACGTTCGTGCATTCCACGTCGTCGAGCCGTGCTCGCGCACGGCCGGCTCGTAGTCGACGCGCACCTGCCGAAAGCCGATCCAGCTCGACAGTCCTTTGAAGAAGCGGTTGCGCTCGGGCATCTGCCGGAGTGCCTGCGCGGCGCGCGGCGACAGCAGCCGGAAGTCGCCGGCGTCCTCGGGAATCTTGTGGCGTGCGCCCCAATTGAGCAGCGCGTAGAACGTGCGAACTCCGACCCGCCGCATCCAGGGCTCGTTCTCACGATGCGCCTTCGCCGTGTAGACGACGTCGTAACCGTCATCGAGCCAGCGCGAGACAAGCGTCTCGATCATGCTCGGCGGATGCTGGCCGTCGCCGTCCATGAACAAAATGGCGCCCGGTCGCGCATGGTCGAGGCCCGCGACCAGCGCCGCCTCCTTGCCGAAATTTCGTGACAAGGTGACGATCTGGATATCCACCGGCATGGCCGGCAACGATCGCGCGACGCCGCTGGTGCCGTCGGAACTGCCGTCGTCGACATAAATAAGCTCCAGGCTCAATCCGTGCTTGCCCTGCAGATAGCGCGCGACTTCGGCGATGCGCTCATGCAGGGCGGCGAGGCCGCGCGCCTCGTTGAACAAGGGCACGACGATCGACAGAGTCGGCGCGGATGAGGATGTCCGCGCGCGTGCGCCTGTTTTGGTCGGCTTTATGGCCATTAGTGGTTAACCTGTCCTCCCATTTTATCCGCGATCTATACCGCACCGGGCGGGTGCTGTCGCGCCCGCCCTACCGAGCCATGTTTTGTCGTGCTAAGCGGGCGCGGCGATGATTCCGGCGCCCCTCCAAAATCTCTTTGATCGTCTCGCGGTGGCTTGGCACGAGCGCGCCATCGCGCTCAAGGCCGCGAGTTTCGCAGTCGTGGGCGTCGTGAATTCGGTCATCGATTTCGGCGTGTTTTCCTTTTGCTATTACTATCTGGGCCTGCCGATCATCGTCGCCAATACGATCGCCTGGGTCGTCGCCGTAAGCGGCTCCTACGTGATGAACTCGACCATCACCTTTGCGGCCGAGTCCGGCCGCCAGCTGCACCTCAAGGGCTATCTCGGATTCGCGCTGTCGCAGATCATGGGTTTCTTCGCCAACACCGGGACCGTGTGGTGCCTGATCGAGCTCCTTCTCGTTCCGGCCTGGGCCGCGAAGGTGGCCGCGATCGCGGTCAGCTTCGTCGTCAATTTTTCTCTCTCGCATTTTCTGGTATTTCGCGCGCAGCCACGCCAGAATGCCGACTGACAACCGGCAGACATTTCCATGAGGTATGACGACAATCTGACGGCGAAGCTCCCCAGTTTTGTCACCCACCTCGAATGCGCATTCACCGGCGAGCGCCACGACGCCGATCAGGTCCACAACCTGTCGCGTGCCGGCAAGCCGTTGCTCGTTCGCTACGACCTTGCGGGCGTGCGCAAGGCGCTGAGCAAGGACAAGCTCGCGGCGCGCGCGCCGGATCTGTGGCGTTATCGCGAGCTGCTGCCGGTCCGCAAGCCCGAGGATATTGTCAGCCTTGGCGAAGCGATGACGCCGATCGTGCGCATGCGACGGCTCGCCGCGAAACTGGGTGGCGGCGAGATCCTGGTGAAGGACGAAGGCCGTCTGCCGACCGGCTCGTTCAAAGCGCGCGGCCTGGCCATGGCGGTGTCGATGGCGAAAGCGCTAGGCATCAAGCACATGGCGATGCCGACCAACGGCAATGCGGGTGCAGCACTCGCCGCTTATGCGACGCGTGCCGGGATCAAGACGACGATCTTCTGTCCGGAAGACACGCCGGAAGTGAACGTGAGTGAAATCGCGCTGCAAGGTGCGACCGTGTATCGCGTCAACGGCCTGATCGATGACTGCGGCAAGATCGTCGGTGAGGGAGAGGCCAAGGTCGGCTGGTTCGACACATCGACCTTGAAGGAACCCTACCGGATCGAAGGCAAGAAGACGATGGGCCTCGAGCTTGCCGAGCAACTCGGCTGGCAGGTGCCCGACGTCATCTTCTATCCGACCGGGGGCGGCACCGGCCTGATCGGCATGTGGAAGGCGTTCGCGGAGCTCGAAGCCATCGGCTTCATCGGCAAAAAGC
>DASSYU010000155.1:0-10782 GCA_035703125.1 Pseudolabrys sp.
AAAAAAGCCAAAGCTGTAGCGTTTAGATCCGAAAATAAACTGAAACTCAAAAATATGATGAAAAGCCAGAAAACAAGGATGGCAAGAAAAGGTATGGGTATTTGATTGACTGTCTCTACAAACAGCAAGAGCCGAGTTTGAGCCAAATCATTGGCGACCTGTACCGCCCGAGCTTGGAGCGAGCGCTGAGTTTCATTTTGCGGCGATAGCGTAAGAATAGCTAAGTAAAGTTTTTCACCTTCGCTGCTGGTCGTAAACGGCTCCGTCGTTATTCTCTCGTGCCACAACCGGTCGACAATAGGATTTATTGCGCCCCGCAACCCTTTGCGGAGGGGTGTGGCTTCAGGGCCGTACTGTGCCAACAAATTGTCGAGCAGAATAACGTTGGCTGTAAACTGCTTAACTTGACTGCTCCTTGTGTCGAACGAGCCTTTTGCGCCTCCAATTAATAAACCAAGCACTAGTGCGGCTATCGTTGCAGTGAGGCCCGCACCAAGGCGTACGACATCCTGTGTTTCTTTGCGGAGATGATTTTTCGGCAGTGTGCGGCGAAATGCGGTACCAATAAAGATACCGCCCAGCACTAACAAAAATATCACGCAAGATAGTGCTAAGGGGCTCATGCGGGCACTGCTCTTCTACTTCGCGATCTTCGGGAGACCTCCGAAGGGGTCTGTCCTTTGCGGTGCGGTTGCTGCTTGCAGGTATGAGAGCAACTCTGTGTAGTTGGCCGCGGCTGCCCGACTTGTTGTTATTCGGATACAGCGTGAAGCATCTGCTTGCTTGAATTCACGCCATTGCTTTGTAAGCTGATCACGTGCCGCCTGCTCGTCCTGCATACACTTCGCCGGTGTTTGCACCGAACCTGATCCCCGACAGGCGGCGGTGATGTCGAATTTTGGTATCTCTCCTTCCGCAGCCGACGCTATTTGTGAACCGAGAATGCCGACACATACTGAAAGTAGAATTGTACGTCTCATGGTCACCCCCGAACCGCTTGTCTCAATGTTACCGGCCTTGGGATTGAACAAATAGTCGATCACCTAGACGCGCTAAGCGCAATGACGAAGATCAAGAATGTCCGCTTTGGGTCAGAAGCGGACATAAACATGAGGCGCCGACTGGAACTTGCGCGTTAGCTCGTGCAAGTCACCTTTAGGCGATCACTTCGCAACTTCGCACTTTATAAATGCATACGAGACAATGTACCGGCCGATTTTGACGTTAAAGCGCGTTTAGCCAAAATTGCTGTCTTCCTTGTTATCTTGTCGCTCAATCAACTGATGACGAATTAATGCTGGCCGATCGGCGAGCCTGGTTTTTATGTGATGCGGTTGCGGCGCTTGCGACTGGTGCCAGGCGCGCCATTGGACCGGCTCAATCACGATAACAGTACCGAGGCCTACGTTGATCCAGCTCTCCTCATTTGTTCGAAGACAGGGGAATTCCAGCGTGACGATCTCTTCATTATCAATGATCCGCACCTCAAGCTCTTGGTTGTACGGTGCTGTGGAGACTGGATGCCATTGAAATCCGAACGACAAATAACTTTCCAAACGCTCAAGCCAGTCTTTGGTCATCACCGGTATTGTTTTGGGGATATCGAAAATTAAAGGCTCTAGCTGTGGCGTTTTCCATGTCTGCTATGGGTCAGAAGCGGATTTTCGGGCTGCAACAAGTCAGGTCCGCTTTACCCCTGAAAGCGGACCTTGTCGGAACACTCTGAGAGTGCGGCAAAAGGCATCGTCACTTCGCCGGTGCGACACGCAAGATGCGCCCCGCTGAATTATCCGTGAGCAGATAGAGCGCACCGTCCGGCCCCTGCCGAACGTCGCGAATGCGTTCATTTAATCCCTGCAGCAGGCGCTCCTCTTTGATCACCTTGCCGTCCTTGATCTCGAGCCGTGACAGCAGCTGGAACTTCAGCGCGCCATTGAACAAATTGCCCTTCCAGGCGGGAAAAAGATCGCCCGTATAAAAAGCCATGCCGGACGGTGCGATCGATGGCGTCCAGTGCCAGAGCGGATCGTCGACGCCCTGCATCGTGGCCTTGCCGGTGCCGACAGGCGAGCCGCCGTAGTTGACGCCGTGACTGACGAGCGGCCAGCCGTAGTTGTGACCGGCCACGATGAGGTTGATCTCGTCTCCGCCTTTGGCGCCATGTTCCTGTTCCCACAGCTTGCCGTCAGCCGGGTTGATGGCGAGACCCTGCGGATTGCGGTGACCGTAAGACCAGATTTCGGGACGCGCGCCCGGCTTGTTGACGAACGGATTGTCGGGCGGCGCGGCGCCGTCGGTCGTAATCCGGATGATCTTGCCGAGGTCGTTGTCGAACGTCTGCGCCATGTCGCGGTCGGTGAAATGCTCGCCATTGGTGAGGAACACCGTGCCGTCCGTGGCCTGCACAATGCGGCCCCCGAAATGATTTCCCCGCGAAGCCGGGCCATGCTGGCGATAGATGACCTTGACGTCGGCGAGCCGCGGAACCTCGCCGGCCTCGAGCCGTGCGCGTGCCAGTGCGGTGCGCCCGCCGCCGTCGAACGGCTCGGCGTAGGAGAAATAGATGGTGCGGTTCTGCGGGAAATTGCGGTCGACGATGACGTCCAATAATCCGCCTTGGCTGACGGCGAACACTTTCGGCACGTTGCCGAGCGGCGGCGAGAGCTGACCGTTGGTCGCAACGATGCGGATGCGGCCGGGGCGCTCGGTCACCAGCATGCGGCCGTCGGGAAGGAAAGCAAGCGACCAGGGGTGCGACAGGCCTTGCGCAACGGTATGGACCGCGAGGTTACCTGCCGAGCTCGGAAAGGTCGGATCAGCCGCCTGCCCGGTGCTGCTCGCCACCAGAACTACACCCAACGCCAAAATCGACCGCATGCCGACCCTCCTTCGATGTCGCCTCAATGTGCGACATCGGCCGGAGTTCCGGAATACACGATTTAGCTATGGGTCTTCTTGTGCCTGGGATGCGGCAGCGAAAGGGCGGTCAGGCCGCCCATTCCGATGAACAGAAGGCCGAGCAGGAGCGCTATGGCGAACAGCCCGCCTTCGTTGTCGATGACATTGGCCGCGACATCTGCGCGCGCTACGCCAATCGAGACGACGGTCGCGGCCACCAGAACGCATAATGCGAGGCCGATGGTCGCCACAAGCTCGGCGAAGACGGCGGTCCGGCGCTCGCCGCCAAGGGCGCGACCGATCGGGGGCGTGAAGCCGGGAGATTGAATGTGCTTGCGCATGATCGACCTGAAATGACCCGCTTGGACAATGGTGCCCTGATAACGCCGGAACCCGGCATCGGTTCGACCCCATTGGGGCAGAGCCGGTCACGAAGCGCGGCCTTTTCAAGGCAGTGGACAAGATAAGCCCGCAATTTCCGGGCTATTGCGCGGGCGCAAGCTCTGGTTGCCAGGTCATGGGGATATAGCCCGGCTCCTCGGCGACTCGCGCAAGCCAGGCCCCAATCGCCGGAAAGCGGCTGAGGTCGAAGTCGCATTGGTCGGCGACATGCGTGTAGGCGTAAAGCGCGATGTCGGCGATCGTGAAATGATCCGCGACGAAAAAGCGGTGCCGTGTCAGGTGTGTCTCCATCACGCCGAGTGCGCGATAACCGTTTTCCATCCAGTCCTCGAGCGCATGGCTCTGCAGCTCACGGCCGCCCTTGATCAACGCGAGCCAGAAATAGGCCGCGCCGATGTTCGGCTCGAGACTGTGCTGCTCGAAGAACATCCACTGCAGCGCCTCGGCCCGCGTGATGCGGTCTTCCGGCGCCAGCGTCGATCCGCCGGCGACGTACCACAGAATGGCATTGGACTCGGCGAGATGACGATCCGGTGCGACCTCAAGCAGCGGCACCTGACCGTTTGGATTTTTCGCGAGGAATTCGGGTGTGCGGCTCTCGCCCTTGAGGATGTCGACCTCGACGAGCGTGTACGGAATCCCGAGCCGCGCCAGCGCAAGGCGAACCTTGTAGCTGTTGCCCGAGCGTTGCATTGAGTAGAGCGTGTACATTAGATCCCGGTTTGTTGCGTATGCCCGCTCCCGCCACGTCGTTGTTCATTAGGACGAAGAAAGTCCGGCAATTACAAGGCTGGGAAACCCTCGGCGTATAATGAAAATGTTAAATCGTTCGCTGCGCTGCAACAGCGAACGCGCGGTCTGCCGCAGGGGTGAATAGAAGAATTCTATTCCGTTGCGAACGCGTTACTTCAACGGACGGATCGCAAAACGCCACAGCGTCGATGTCCCGGTCTGCGTCATTGCGCGCCGCAGCAGCCACGCAAAGGCAACCAGCATAGCGGGAACCGCGAGCGGGATCAGCGTCGCCTGCGCAACCGGGCGGGTCAGAATCGGCACGAGCCACAGCGCTGCCAGCAGGGATTTTTGCCAAGGGCGGAAACCGCGCTGCATCCCATCGGCCGTGAGGAACGCAATCGCCGGCGCCAGCAGCATAAGGTCGTAGTCGAGGCTGTAAGGCGTTGCGAGGATTGTGCCGCTGGCGAGCGCAGCCGCCTTGATCGGGAAAGAGGCCCGGCCGCGCCACAGCCAGGCGAGGCCGCCTGCGACGGCAAGCGTCATCGCGACCTGGACGGCATAAGCGAGCGGAATTGCGCCGCCCCACATGCGCACCACCGAAAAAACGCTCTGGATTTTGTGCCAGCCGGTTTCACCCTGCTCCAGCACGACGACGCGTGTGAACCTGGTCGAGGCGAGGAACGCGTTCCAGATATCGAGACCGAACGCGAGCGTGACCGCGATCGTCAGCACAGTGACTGTTGTGGTCGCGGCGATAAAGGCTCGCCACCGTCCGCTTGCCGCGAGCACAACGGGAACGAGAAGTCCGAATTGCGGTTTGTAGGCAATGCAGCCGAACTGCATGCCGGCAAGAACAGGTTTGCGATCGAGCTGCAGCAATGCCGCCCCGAACAGCGCCGCGGTGAGGAAGCCATTGTGGCCGTGGCCGAGATTGACGAACACCGCGGGGAAACCAATGACGAGCGGAAGCCATAGCGGATCGGCGAGGGCGCGTGCCCGTCCCGTGTTCAGGATTTCCCGCGTCACCCAGAGATAAAGAGCGAACGTGATGCCCTGCCAAAGCGCGAGCGCCAGGGCATAGGGCATCGCGGCAAGCAACGCGGCGAGGCCGAGGAAATAGGGCGGATAGTGCCAGCCGTAGAACTGCGTGTCTGCGCCGAAGATCGCCTGCTCGCGCGCGTATTGCCGCGGCGGATCAAAGGGGGCGGCGGCGTTGCCGTCGAGAACATAGGTGCCTGCGGCATAGACGTTTGAGAAGTCCGTTCCGAGCGGGCGTCCAAAGCGGTCGTTGAGCCCATCCGAAGTCGCCACAACGTAGACGGCGGCGATCAGGCTGGCCGCGAGCAGGCCGAAGACCACGAGCTTTACCCGTTCCCGGGTCAGCCAGGCGCCGGTGCGCAGAATGTCTACGGCGTGTGCCATGGCCTAGGACTAACAACTGTGCCTTAAAGGACTGTTAGGCCATCAACAGCCTTGATAATGACCATCAGCCTTTGCGACTTGCCGTCGCCGCAATGGGCCATTACGACTTTGCGGCAGGGCATTTTCGCCCCGGATTCGGAGTCTCCATGGCCTTTCTCGCGGAGCAGCTCAAGCGCATCAAGCCGTCGGCGACCATCGCCGTCACGGATAAGGCGCGCGCGCTCAAACTGGCCGGTCGCAACGTGATCGGCCTTGGCGCCGGCGAGCCGGATTTTGACACGCCCGACAACATCAAGCAGGCGGCGATCGAGGCGATCAAAAGCGGAAAGGCTTCGAAATACACGAACGTCGACGGCATCGCCGAGCTCAAGGACGCGGTCGCCAAGAAGTTCAAGCGCGAGAACGGCCTCGACTACAAGCCGAGCCAGGTCACCATTGGCACCGGCGGCAAGCAGGTGCTGTACAACGCGTTCGTCGCGACGCTGAACCCCGGTGATGAAGTGATCATCGCCGCGCCGTATTGGGTGAGCTACCCCGAAATGGTGCTGCTCGCCGGCGGCGAGCCGGTGGAAGTCGTCACCAGCATGGCGAGCGGTTTCAAGATGACGGCGCAGCAGCTCGAGCGTGCGATCACGCCGAAGACCAAGTGGGTTCTGCTCAACTCGCCGTCGAACCCGAGCGGCGCTGCCTACACGCGTGCCGAACTCAAGGCGCTCACCGATGTGCTGGTGAAGCACCCGCACGTGCACGTGATGACCGACGATATGTACGAGCACCTTGTCTACGACGATTTCAAATTCACGACGCCGGCGCAGGTGGAGCCCGCGCTCTATCCGCGCACGCTCACGGTCAACGGCTGTTCGAAGGCCTACTGCATGACGGGCTGGCGCATCGGCTATGCCGGCGGGCCGGAGCCTTTGATCAAGGCGATGGCGACGGTGCAGTCGCAGTCGACGTCGAACCCGACCGCGGTCTCGCAATGGGCGGCGGTGGAAGCGCTGACCGGACCGCAGGATTTCATCGCCAAGCACAACAAGATCTTCAAGGAGCGGCGCGATCTCGTGGTGTCGATGCTCAACCAGGCGAACGGCATCAAGTGCCCGACCCCGGAGGGCGCTTTTTATGTCTATCCGTCGTGCGCCGGCACGATGGGCAGGACGGCGCCGACCGGCAAGAAGCTTGCGACCGACGAGGACTTCGTCACGGAGCTCCTCGAGGCCGAGGGCGTTGCGGTGGTGCAGGGGACGGCGTTCGGGCTTGGGCCCGCATTCCGTATTTCCTATGCGACCAAGACCGAGGACCTGGAAGAGGCCTGCCGCCGTATCCAGCGTTTCTGCGGCAATTTGAAGTGACGCGTTAGCGTCATTCCGGGGCGCCGCCCATAAGCGCGTTTTACGTGCGTCTTTGACGCGCTATGCGGCAAACCCGGAATCCACGCAAAGTCTCTGTATCTGGATTCCGGGTCCGGCCCGTTCGGGCCGTCCCGGAATGACTTAATCCTCGGGTCCCTGTTCACTATCTCTTATGCCGGGCTCCGCTAGTCTGCGGGCATGATTCGACTCCCGGTTGCGATTGTTATTTTCATTCTGTCATTCGCGGCCTATGCGCAGGAGCGTGTCGTCATCGGCACGCAGCGGCTGAGCGAAAACGGCGCACTGTTCCTGGCTGCGGCGCAAGGTTACTTCAAGGCGGAAGGCATCGACCTTGCGATGACCGCCTACGATTCCGACAAGACCGTCGCGGAAATGCTCGCCTCCGGTGCGACCGACTTCGGCCTCGCGCGATTTACTCCGGTTGCGTTCGATGCAGCGGGCAAGGATCTGATCAGGGCGATTGCGGCGCAGGCGCGCGAGAAGCGCGACTATGAGGGCAGTCAGCTCGTCGCCTCGAGCATTGGGTTTCAGAAAGGCCTGCGCAAGTTCGACAATCTGGCGGGCAAGACGGTCGCTATCGATGCGCTTGGGTCGACGGCGCACTACCAGCTGCTGCAAATCGCGTATCAAACATGTCGATCCGGCACGCATCACCGTCAAGGCGCTTGGGACGCTTGACGCCATCGCGCGCGCCGTCGGCACCGACCAGGTCGATGCTGCGATCATGCCGTCACTCTATGCGCGTGAGTTGTTGATGGCGAACAAGGCCAAGTTTCTCGGCTGGTACTCCAAGCTGGATGAGCAACAGCTGGGTGCGCTGTTTGTCTCGAAAAAGATGCTGGAAACCCGACGCGCAGCCGTCGAAAAATTCATGCACGCCTATCGCCGCGGGGCCGCCGACTACGCTGCGGCATTGTTGCGCAAAGACCGCAGCTCGAAACGGATTTCCGACATCAAATCGAAGGAAGCGGCGACGACGATCGCGCGTTACGTCTATCCTGACCGTGGGACGGATGCGGCGGCTATGGTCGAGCTAGGCGCTTATTATATCGATCCACAGGCGCGACTCGATGTCGCCGACGTTGGGCGCCAGATCGCCTGGTACAAGTCACAAGGGCTGATCGACAAGGCCGTCGATACCCGTACTGTCGTCGATGCGAGCTTCGTCAAGTAGCAAATTTTCCGCATCGGCGAATCTCTGCCCTTGCCAGTCTCCCTGTGTCCTGAGACGATAACGTCACAGGGCCGGGAAACCAGGTCCGACCTCCCGGCCGGCGAGGGAGGCGTTTATGGGACAAAACGGCTCGGGTCCCAATGGCACAAGGAGTTCGGGTCCACGGTGCATTGCACTGGTGGGCCCATTTCAAAGCGGCAAAACCACACTTCTGGAAGCGATCCTTGCCCGCACCGGCGCGGTCCAGCGCCAGGGCACCGTCGACGCGGGTACCACGGTAGGTGACGCAAGCAAAGAAGCCCGCCACCACAAGATGAGCGTCGAGGCGACTTTCGCCACCACCACCTTCATGGGTGACAACTACACGTTCGTCGACTGCCCCGGTTCCATCGAGTTCATCCAGGACATGCGCAGCGTGCTGCCGGCGATCGATGCCGCCGTCGTCGTCTGCGAGGCGGACGAGAAGAAAGTGCCGCAGCTTCAGCTCATTTTGCGAGAACTGGAAGACCAGAACATTCCGCGCTTCCTCTTCCTCAACAAGATCGACAAGGCCGACAAGCGCGTTCGCGATACGATCAAATTGCTGCAGCCGGCGTCACGCGCGCCGCTGCTGCTCCGCCAGATTCCGATTTGGAACGGCGACATCATTTCCGGGTTCGTCGACCTCGCGCTCGAGCGCGCCTATGTCTACAAGGAGCACGCGCCGTCGGAGATCATCGAGCTCAAGGGTGAAAACCTCGACCGCAAGAAAGAAGCGCGCTTCACCATGCTGGAGACGCTGGCCGATCACGACGACCAGTTGATGGAGCAACTGCTCGAGGATATCGAGCCGCCGCGCGACAAGGTTTTCGACGACCTCTCGAAGGAATTGCGCGACCGCATCGTTTGTCCGGTGCTGCTCGGCGTCGCCACACGCACCAACGGCGTGCTGCGGCTTCTGAAAGCGCTGCGCCACGAGGCTCCCGGCGCCGGCGAAACGGCACAGCGGCTCGGCGTCAAGGCCGGCGCCGACGCGGTGGCGCTGGTGCTCAAGACCTTCCATACGACGCATGGCGGAAAAATGTCGGTTGCGCGCCTGCTTGCGGGCCAGGCCGGCGACGGCACCACGCTGACCACCACGGGAGGCGAGGCCGGACGCGTGTCGGGCGTGTTCAAGCTGATGGGCCAGCATTTCGAAAAACGTGGGCAGGCGGCGAGCGGCGAAACGGTCGCCTTCGGCAAGCTCGACGCCGCTAAGACCGGCGATACGCTTTCATCCGGCAAGCAGCCGCACGCGGCGCTTGTGCAGATCAAGCCTTCTCCGCCCGTGCTGGCGATCGCCGTGCAGGCCAAGGAGCGCAAGGATGACGTCAAGCTCGGGCCTGCTTTCACCAAGCTCACGGAGGAAGATCCGTCGCTCGCCATCGTGCACAATGCAGAAAACCACGAGGTGGTGATCTGGGGGCAGGGTGAGATGCATCTGCGCGTGGCGGCGGAACGCCTTGCCGAGCGGTTCATGGTGCCCGTTACCACGCGGCCACCGTCGGTGGGGTATCGCGAGACCATTCGCAAGCCGATCACGCAGCGCGGCCGCCACAAGAAGCAATCCGGCGGTCACGGCCAGTTCGGCGACGTTGTGCTCGAGATCAAGCCGCTGCCGCGGGGCAGCGGATTCAAGTTTGAGGATCGCATTACCGGCGGCGTTGTGCCGCGCAACTACATTCCGGCGGTCGAAGAAGGCGTGGTCGACGCGCTCAAACATGGGCCGCTTGGCTTCCCGGTGGTAGACCTATCGGTCGCGCTGATCGACGGCTCCTACCACACCGTCGATTCCTCGGACCAGGCGTTCCGTACCGCAGGACGCATCGGCATCGTGGAAGGGCTGCCGCAGTGCCAGCCGGTTCTGCTCGAACCGATCCACCATGTGGAGATCGTGTGTCCGAGCGAGGCTACGGCAAGAATGAACGCGATCCTGTCCGGGCGACGTGGTCAGATCCTGGGCTTCGATACACGCGAAGGCTGGGACGGCTGGGACACGGTGCGCGCGCAGATGGCGGAGGCGGAAATCGGCGATCTGATCATCGAGGTCCGCTCGGCCACGGCCGGCGTTGGGTCGTTTGTCTTCAAATTTGACCATATGGCGGAGCTCACTGGCCGGACGGCAGACCAGATCGTCGCGGCACGTCGGGCGGCCGAATAAATTTGCCGTAACCGGAGGCGGTCGCGCGCGCGGCTTAGCGGGCGCGACCGCAACAATTTTCGCGATTCCGGTAAGCAGATGCAAAGCAGGTTCAGCGGCAGTTTCTTGCCGTTAATCGGCCAGCCTCCGCCCTCCCGCAAAATTCCGTCCAGTTGCGCGTAACGCGCTGCGTCCCATGCGGACAGACGGCATGCTGGAAGGCTTTCGCAATCTCTTTTCGTCAGGGCCGGTGCCGTACGCCGACCCGAAATCGTCGATTCCGCTCAGCGCGGTGCTGCGGCACGGCTGGATGGAGCTCTGGTACCAGCCGAAAGTCGAGTTGCGAACGACGCACCTCATCGGTGCCGAAGCGCTCGTGCGCGCGCGCCATCCGACGCGCGGCGTCATTCTGCCTGGGCTGTTCCTGCCTGGCGCCGCCGAGCAGGATATGCACGAACTCACCGAGCGCGTGATCCTTGCCGCGCTGGGCGATTGGGAAGACTTTGCCGAATACAGCGCGCCCATAAAGCTCGCCGTCAACGTTCCGGTTTCCGCGCTGGTCCAGCTGCCGATCCCGCGCATGCTGCGCGAGGCGCGTCCGCGCGCCTCGAGCTGGCCGG
>DASSYU010000299.1:0-2171 GCA_035703125.1 Pseudolabrys sp.
CGTCGTTCGCCGGCTTGCCGAGCGCGAGCAGACGATCCTCGACGCGGCACAATCGATTGCAGCCGAAAGCGGAATGGGCGCGGTGCAGATTGCGCCGGTCGCCCACCGGGCCGATATCGCTGCCGGCACGGTTTATCGCTATTTCCCGTCCAAAAATAATCTCATCGCAGAAGTGATCGCATCGGCCGCCGAGCGCGAGCTCGCCGCCATGCGGGAGGCTGCCGATGCGGCGCCGGGCCCGCTTTCAGCGCTTGCCGCCTGCATCGCCACGTTCGCGGCGCGCGCCTTGAACGACCGGCGGTTGACCTGGGCCGTGCTGGCGGAGCCGGTCGACGCCAACATTGATGCGCTGCGCGTGGAATTCCGCCGCGCGATCGCAAGCGAACTGGCGAAGCGCATCAATATCGCCGTCAGCGGCCAGCATCTGCCCGATCAGGATGCGCGTGCGGCCGCGCCTGCCATCGTCGGCGCGCTGCTTGAGGGCCTGATTGGCCCCTTGGCGGCGCCGGGCGACAATGCGCGCGAGGCCGTGCAGACCGTCACGCTGTTGTCGCTCCGCGCGCTTGGCGTGGTCGACGCCCGTGCACGAGGGCTCGTCGCCCAATGTAGCCTGCCGTAGACGTCAGCAGTCTGCGAGCGCGGGCAATTCGTGCAGCGGCAGCGTGACGATTTTGACCCCACGCTCATTCGAGTCGTCGGCAATGTGAAACCCGAGCTCGCCGCACATCGTCAGCATGGTTGAATTCTCGGCCAGTACCTGTCCGTGCACTGTTTTGAGACCTTTTTTTCGCGCATAGACAATCATGTGCTTCATCAAAAGCCAGCCGAGACCGTGCCCTTTGAGTTTCGACCGCAGCAAGATAGCGAATTCACTTCCATCTCCGGCGGCATCATTGTGCAAACGGACCACACCCAGCAGTTTGCCGCTATCCTCCGAGATCGCGACAAAAGCCATCGCTTGCTGCGGGTCATAATGGATGAGTTTGTCGATCAACTCCGGTCGCACTTGGCGCATTGGCGCAAAGAAGCGCAGGCGCAGGTCATCGGGTGTTACATTGGCGAGGTAATCTGGATAAAGCCGTACATCGTCCGGTCTGAGTGGCCGGATGAAAATCTTTTCTCCATCGCGCAACGTGACGTGTCGTTCGAGCAAAGGCCATCTCCACATCCGTGCGCGTACACGGAAGCGGCTGGGCTGACTTTAATGCGACATCAGCACCGGCACCGTCATTGACTCAAGCAGCCCGCGCGTGGCGCCGCCGAGCACGAATTCGCGCAGGCGTGAATGGCCATAGCCGCCCATTACGATCATGTCGGCGGAGGAATCGGCGGCGTAAGACAAGATCGTCGAAGGCACATCGATGTCGGGCGAGGTGATGCGCTTGATGTCGACCTTAAGTCCGTGCCGCGCAAGGTGCTGGCCGAGATCGGCGCCGGGCACCTCGCTGTCCTGGGCTGGCTTGGTCGAGATGATCACGATCTCGACCTGTTTCGCCTTTTTCAGGAACGGCATGGCATCGGCAACCGCACGGCTGGCGGCCCGGCTGCCGTCCCAGCACACCATGATGCGGTCTGCTTTCAAGCCGCCCTTCTGGATGTAAGGCACGAAGATCACCGGCCGGCCGGATTCGAACAGCACCCCTTCGTCCACCACCTCGTCCGGCAAGGAATTTCTGCGTTGCGGCTGACCGACAACGACGAGATCGAAGCGTCTCCCGATGCGCCCGATCTGGTCGGCAGCGCCGGAAACACTCGTATTGAGAACGCGGGTCTCCATCGAAATTCCAGCGCGCTTGGCTGCCTGTTCGAAACGGGCGACCGCGGCCCGCGACTTCTTGTTTGATTCGACGCGCTGACTTTCGATCAACTCCGGAGGAACTCCGCCCATCACGTTGCCCGGAATGACGGGTTCGTAGGAAACCGCGACACCAAGCAAATGCGCCCCGAAGGCTTCCGCGATTGAGACGGCGTATTCGCCGGCGGGGTCGCTCGTTCCAAGGCCCAGGTTGACGACAATATCTTTGATCATAATGCAAAATCTCCTGATTTCGTCATGATACCGGACGACCTTCAGTCTCATATTGACGAAGGTCAAACGGCGGCCATCGGCGTCCTGAGCCTATTTCTTCTTGCCGCCGGCGTCGAATTGCTTGAGGTAGGCCCAAAGGTCG
>DASSYU010000383.1:0-5902 GCA_035703125.1 Pseudolabrys sp.
GCATTTCATGTCGCATTATTACATCATCGCGTTGGCGCCGCTCATGCCGTTCGTACGCGACGAGTATCAAGTTACTTACACTGAAATCGGATTGGCTTTTGCGGTATTCAACATCGTAACAGCAGTGTTCCAGACACCAGCGGGATTTCTGGTGGACCGCCTGGGTGCCCGCGCGTTGCTGATTTTAGGTCTCGCAATCGGTGCCACCACTTTTGTTACGGCGGGCCTTGTTGACTCGTTCTGGGTGATGATCGCCATGTTCGCCATAGCCGGCATGGGCAACACCGTCTATCACCCGGCGGACTATGCCTTGCTGTCGCAGCATGTGCCATCGGACCGCATCGGCCAGGCTTTTTCGTTGCATACCTTTGCCGGAATGCTCGGGTCTGCGGTTGCCCCGGCAAGCCTCTTGGTGATGCAGAACTCGTGGGGCTGGCGTGGCGCCTTCATTGGTACGGGTTTGCTAGGCTTTGCCGTAGCGCTTTTGCTATTGCTGGTCCGCGACAGGTCGACCACCGCGGCAAATACAAGTACACGTCCAGCCTCGGATTCATCTGATGCCGGCTGGCGCCTGCTCCTATCGGGGCCGATTTTGCTCAATCTCGCGTTCTTCATACTGCTCGCGATGATGAGCAGCGGCCTCTACAACTATTCCGTCGTCGCGCTCGGCGCACTCTATGGAACGCCCGTCACCACCGCGAACGCAGCACTTACAGGAAATCTGCTCTTGTCAGCAGCTGGGGTGCTCGTAGGAGGACTGCTTGTCACGCGTACAAAACGGCACAGTCTGGTAGCCACGCTGGGGCTGATTGCGATGGCCCTATCCGTAGTGCTTGTCGCCCTGATTGACCTTAATTCGCTGGCGTTGATAGCGGCCATGTCGCTTGCTGGCTTGTTCTCCGGCGTGATCATGCCCTCACGTGACATGATCGTACGCGAGGTCACGCCCCCCGGTTCTTTTGGCAAGGTCTTCGGCTTCGTCACCACGGGCTTCAATATCGGGGGCATTGTTTCACCCCTCATCTTCGGGGCAGTGATGGATCACGGCAGCCCACGGATGGTGTTCCTGCTGGTTGCTGCCTTCACCCTGCTGGGGATCGTGACGGTAGCGACGAGGCCCCGGCGGACTGCTTGACCGGTGCGTTCTACCGACTTGTCAAATCAACGAAATTGCCCCATGTGAAAGTCGCCCGCCAGGTTGACGGTGGAGTACAATCGCTTCCTGTCCTGCTGGGGAATAGTTCAACGGTAGAACATCGGACTCTGACTCCGAGAATCTAGGTTCGAATCCTAGTTCCCCAGCCACTCCTCCTAATTTCACCCGCCGAAACTCCAAGAAATATTCATTGCGTGGATGGTCTGCCGCACCGGACCCGGAATGGGCTGGCCAATGGTCGAATTGTGTTTCATCCTGATAAGGGCTGCTGGGTACCAACAAAAAATGCGATAGGGAGGGATAGGCCATGGCTCAGACCATAGAGGCATACGTCGGCAACGCGCTCGACGAAGCAAAGATATCTCCGCTCCACCGCAGAGTGGTCGCGTTGATCGCCGCGGGATACTTCTTCGACGTCATCGACTTTACAATCTTCGGCTCGCTCGTGCCGTACATCCTGTCGTCGAAGTTCGCGAGCGGCGCAGAGGTTGCCTTGGTTGGCGCCGCAACCATCTTCGGCATGTTCATCGGCACTGCGGGGCAGGGCCAGTTCAGCGACAGATTCGGTCGCCGCTTCATATATCAATTCAACCTGCTGCTGTTCGGCATCTTCACCATTCTTGGTGCGTTCGCGCCGAACGTCACGATACTTGTCCTCTGCCGCTTCATCGCCGGCATCGGACTCGGTGCCGAGCAGCCGCTCTGCTTTGCCTATGCGGGCGAATACTCTCCCAAACGCATTCGCGGCCGCATTCTTGCCATCGTGCATTTCTTCGGCGGCGCCTGCGTCTGGCCGATCGGCACGGCACTGGTGCTTTTGCTGGGCACTACAATCTTCCCTACCTCGCCCGACTCCGTCTGGCGAGCCGCGTGGGTTCTCATCGGCGCCGGGGCCCTGATTGTGTGGGTGTTCCGTTTCACACTGCCAGAATCGCCGCGTTATTTGGCGACGCACGGCCGCGGCCAGGAAGCGCTTGACGTGCTCAAGCGACTCGAAATTCAAGGCGTGCCGGCGCTGAGCTCGCTCTCAACCGATTCCGCCAGCAACACCAAAAGCGATCCCTTTGCTGTCGTCTTTCGGATGTTCCCGCGCCGCGTCATCGCCGGCATGATCTGTTTTACCGCGTTCTTCGGCGTTGCCGTCGGTCTGGGGGCGTGGTTGCCGAATATGATGAACGAGAAGGGCTTCACGATCACGAAGTCGCTGCAATACACCTTGGCGATGAACTTCGCGGTGCCTTGCGCCAGCATATTCATGATGTACGCGCTCGACAAATGGGGCCGCAAGATCACGTCGATCTTCGCATTTATCGGCGCCGCTATCATGGCGATTGTGTTCGCCAGTGCTGGCGCGCCGTTAGAGCTGATGGTGGCCGGTTTCGTGATGGTGTTTTTCATCCAGGTGGCCGGCAACGCCATGCAGATCTTCACGTCGGAAGTGTTTCCGACGAACGCGCGTGCCTCTGGGTTCGGTTGGGCAGCCGGCGTGGGTCGTCTGGCGACTGCATTCATCATGCCGTCAATTTTGCTCGTCCAGCAGACCTATGGGCTCATGACGGTGTTCGTTTGCCTGGCGATCCTGCTGCTGATCGCCGCAGTATCGGTCACTCAGCTCGGTCCGGAGGCGAAGCAGAAAGGCCTTGATGAAATCGCACCGCCGACGCGGCGCTTGATTGAGGCTGACAGTGCCTTCTGGCTCACCTTGGGCGGCGCGGTGTGTGTGTTGCTGTCGGTGAGCTGGTGGCTCTACTTCTATCTGGCCGCCAAGCAGATCTCGAGTACGCTGGGGTGCCTGCTCTATACCAACGATACCTGTCAGCAGCTGGTGACCGCAGCAAATGCCGCGGGCAAGATCGGCTACTACCCGTTCCTGACCTGGATTGGGATTGTCCTGATCGTTGCCGGCATCTTTATGACGATGCGCAAGCCGGCGTCGGCGGAAAAAAAGCCGGCCTGAACGGCACTATCATCTGATGGGGCCCGGTTGGCGCGAGTCGGCCGGGCCCCGAAATTTTGCGAGTCTTGTGATGAATTTCCCCGCAGGCGCCACCGTATCCAACGTCCGCTACCTCTCGCGTTGCGACCAAGGCGGCCGGCCCGATGGCGTGCAGGTTCTCATGCACAAGGGCAATGCGTTTATCGGCCACATGTTCAGCGACGGATTTTCCGTCGTGGACGTGCATGACCCGCTCAAGCCGAAACCGGTCGCGTTCATCGCCGCGCCGAAAAACACGCGGTCGCACCACTTGCAGATCCACGGTGACGTTCTCCTCGCCGTCAACGGCCCGAATATCTGGGCGATGCAGCAATACGCGACCCAGCAGGACTACTACGCAAAATCGCTCATCGACTCAGTCCAGACCGAACTACCCTTTGCGGCGGGTCTCCGCGTTTTCGATATTTCAAAACCGTCGACTCCACGCGAGGTCGCGTTTCTGCATTTGCCGGGCTTCGGGGCCCATCGAATTTGGTGGGTGGGCGGACAGTACGCTTATGTATCGGTCCACTTCGAGGGATTCATCGATCACGCTTTGGCGGTTATTGACGTTTCGAATCCGGAAAAGCCGGAGCTTGCCGGACGCTGGTGGCTACCGGGCATGAACCGCGCCGGCGGCGAAACGCCGCCCGCATCATTTGGCAAGCGCACGGCACTGCATCACCTCATTAGCGCCGGCACCCTCGGTTACGCGGCCTGGCGCGATGGCGGTTTCACCATTCACGACCTGACCGACCCCACAAACCCGAAATTGATCAGCCACCGCAACTATGCACCGCCTTTTGCAGGAGGTGCGCATACGCCCCTGCCCCTGCCGGGGCGCAAGCTTCTTGCGCTTGCTGACGAGGCAACCTCCGCGAACTGCGCCAATGGGCTGGCCTATACCTGGTTGATTGATGTACGCGAGCCGTCAAATCCCGTTTCGATCGCGACCTTGCCGACGCCTGCCGAAGAGGACTTCTGCGCCAAAGGCGCAAAATTCGGACCACACAATCTGCATGAGAACCGTCCGGGATCGTTGCAGACTGAGGAACTGATTTTCGCTACCTACCACAATGCGGGACTACGGATCTTCGATATACGCGAGCCGCTCCAGCCAAAACAGATCGGTTATTTTGTGCCGCCGCCACCGGAAAGAATTGTCGACCAGAGGCCAAATCCTGCCAAAGTCATTCAATCCTGCGACGTATTTGTAGATCCGGATGGAATTATGTACCTCACCGACACCAATGCCGGTCTCTACATCCTGCAATATGAGGGCCGGTAGTCACGCGGAGAATGCGAAGCATGTCGCAAAAATTCGGGCGCCTCGCCCTGCATATGTGGACGATCGATACGACACCCCTTGCCACCGCGCTCGATGCGGCCAAGCAGGCAGGCTATGACGCCGTCGAACTGCGCCGGACCGATTTCAAACGATGCTTCGACACCGGCATGAGCAATGAGCAGGTGCTGGACCTGATCAAAAAGAGTGGTATTCCCTGTGGCGTGCTTGGTGTCGAATACGGATGGCTGTTCGCCACCGGCGCGGAGAGCAAGCGGCTCTTTAAGGTGTTTCGTGAATCGTGCGAAAATGCAGTGGTGCTTGGCTGCGACACGCTGATGAGCGCGCCGGGCCAGGTCAACGGGCCCATCAAAGACGCCATCAAATATCTCAAGGACGCCGGCGATGTCGCTGCGGAGTACAAACTGAAGCTAGCGATCGAATTCAACTCTCAGCACGACGTGCTTAACAGTCTTGCCGTTCTGACCGAACTGATCGAAGGCGCCGCCAAGCCGAACTGCGGCTATCTCATCGATGCCTACCACTTCACGCGAAGCGGTGCCGGCGGCCGTGGCTTCGAGAGCGTGCCGGCGGACAAGATATATTGCTTCCAATACAGCGATCTGTCGCCCAACCCTGTCACCGGCGTGCGGCGGCCGACGGATCGTCTGCCGCCCGGCAAGGGCGTGGTGAAATGGCACGAGATGCTCGGGCTATTGGCTGAGAAGGGTTACACCGGCTACCTCAGCTATGAGGCCCCCAATCCGGACCAATGGGCGCGTTCGCCGTATGACGTGGCGCGCGAAGGCGTCGAACTTACGCATCAGTTATTGCGGGACGCAGTCCCGAATTATGTCAGTTGAGGTCAACCATGGCAGCAGAACAGGAATTTCCGCTTTTTCTCGGCTTGAACGACAAATCGATCACCGACATTCCCAAGACCGTTGAAAAACAACGCTACATGACGAGCGTCGCGCCGAAAGCGGCCAATCCGGGCAAATGGGTCGAGCAGCCACGGATGCCGATCCCGACAGGCGAGCATGCCGTCATCGAGTGCCAAGGCAAGATTCATTCGGTCGCAGGCTACGCCAAACATCGGGTCGACCAGAACGTTCATCAGGTTTTCGATCCGAAGTCGGGATCATGGTCGTTGAAGGCGCCCTTTCCGCTTCCCTGCAACCACGTGGCCGGCGTGTCGATTGGGTCCAAGATCTACACATTCGGCGGCTTCATCGAACAGAACCGATGCCCGCACTCGAAGTGCTTCGTGTATGAAACGACGACCGATCAGTGGGCACCGATCGCCGGGCTCTCGCGTCCACGTGGCGCAATGTCAGCGATCGTACTCGACGGCAAGATCCACTTGCTTGGCGGCCGCGATGTCCGCTCGGTCGAATGGCACGAAATTTATGACCCTTCGACCGACAAATACACAATCCTCGCAGGCATGCGGGGTTCGACCGGCACACAGCCTTTCGTCGGCCAG
>DASSYU010000260.1:0-6180 GCA_035703125.1 Pseudolabrys sp.
GCCTGCAAGCGCACCTCCGCCGCAAACGGTGGATGTAGCGGCAATCGTCGACAAGGCTGCGGCCGCGACGGGCGAGAAGCTTGCCTGGCGAACGTCGATTGTCGACCTGATGAAGGCGCTGAACCTCGACAGCAGCCAGGCAGCACGCAAGCAGCTCGCCACTGAGCTCAAATACACCGGCAACATGAACGACTCGGCCGCGATGAACATCTGGCTGCACAAGCAGATCATGCAGAAACTTGCCGCCAATGGCGGGAAGCTGCCGAGCGATATCAGGGCCTGACCGGACCGCCGGCAGCGGAATAACGCTGCCGGCGCACACAATGTTGCGCGGACCGGAAACAACAGTTGAACCACGGGGTGGGGTGCAAAGGAGCCGACAATGGGACTTCTTGATATCCTGAATGGAATGCAAAACGGTCCGCGCGGCCAGACCGCGCCCGCCCCGGCCGGAAGCGGGGGCATGTCGCCGATTGCGATGGCCCTGCTCGGGCTGGTGGCCTACAAGGCCATCAAACACTTGGGCCCGGATCAACCGAATACCGTGCCCGCCAATCGCGGTCCATCGACCGCGGACAGTCCTTCCGGTGGCGGCCTTGGCGGATTGCTTCAAGGTCCATTGGGTGGACTTCTTGCTGGCGGCGCGGCCGGCAGCGTGTTGAGCGGCGGACTTAACGACCTGCTCAAGCAGTTTCAGCAGGGCGGCCAGAGCGATGTCGTTCAATCCTGGATCGGCACGGGTCCCAACAAGTCGATTTCGCCTGACGTTCTGTCGAAGGTGCTTAGCCCTGATCAGATACGAACGCTCAGCGCTCAGACCGGGATGTCGCGCAACGATCTGATCGCGAACTTGAGCGAGCAGTTGCCGGAATTGATCAACCAGCTCACGCCGGATGGCCGCATTCCGACGGAGCGCGAGGCGTCACGCTTGATCTAGGCAGCTGTTCTTACCGGAAATCTGTAACGGGAGTCTGATATGGGCATCCTGTGGATCATTCTTATCGGATTTGTCGCGGGCCTGATCGCGCGATTTCTCGTGCCGGGCCCCAACAGTCCTTCCGGATTTATCCTGACGGTCGTTCTCGGCATCGCGGGGTCATTTCTCGCGACGTTTATCGGTCAGGCGATCGGCTGGTATCGTCCCGACCAGGGCGCCGGTTTCATCGCCGCAACTGTCGGCGCCGTCCTCGTACTCTTTATATGGCACCGGCTCGTCGCGCGCGGCGTCATTTCTGATCCCGGCGCAGGTCCACCAACCTGACGTTATTGGCGAGGGACGTCGATTCCGCGGAGCCTGGCGGAGAGGGAGGCTGTTGATCTGAAGTCCGGTGACGTCCGAAGTGGTCTAAAATTTCAGAAACTGCGCGTTTGAGTTGACATTCGTTGTCCGGCCGCATCCTTAGTCATCCGGCTCCATCCCGATTTTTTTGTGGGACGGGATGGGGGACGGAGGATGCATGAGGGCAGTACGCCGCCGCCATCCCGACCGTGCGTTGACTGCGGTCGAGGTTCGGCAAATCAAGAAACCAGGTCGCCACGCCGACGGCAACGGGCTTTATTTGCTGGTCGAGCCGAGTGGTGCGAAGCGCTGGGTGTTGCGGATCGTCGTGCGCGGCAGGCGTCGCGATATTGGGCTCGGCAGCACGAAGCTCGTATTTCTCGCAGCCGCGCGCGAAACGGCAGCGCAGTACCGCAAGACCGCGCGCGGGGGTGGCGATCCCATCGTCGAGCATCGCAAGCCGAACGTGATTGCGCCGACCTTCAAGGAGGCCGCGCGACTCGTGCACGAGCAGCATGCGCGGGCATGGCACAATACGAAGCATCGTGAGCAATGGATCAACACGCTCTCGCACTACGCATTTCCATATTTCGGTGATCGGCGCGTCGATGAAGTTGAGCAGGCGGACGTGCTGCGCGCGCTGTCGGCGATATGGCTCAATAAGCCAGAGACCGCCCGTCGGGTGCGCCAGCGCATTCGTGCCGTATTTGACTGGGCAAAGGGTGCCGGTCACCGTCGTGGCGACAATCCGGTCGATGGCGTTGCGCGCGCCCTACCCCGTCAGAGCGATCGTGCCGCGCATCATGCCGCGATGCCTTACGCCGACGTACCGGCTTTCGTCCGGGCTCTGCGCGCCGGCAACATTGGCGAGCCCGCCAAGCTCGCGTTTGAACTGCTCATCATCACCGGCGCGCGGACCAGCGAGGTGCTCGGTGCACGCTGGGCCGAGATGGATCTCGACAGCGCGGTATGGACCATCCCCGCCGATAGAATGAAGATGCGGCGCGAACATCGCGTGCCGCTGGCGCCGCGGGCGATCGAGATCATTGAGCGGGCTAAGGTGCTCGCCGCCGGCAACGGCTTCGTCTTCGCCGGCCGTTCCATGGACAAGTCGTTGTCGAACATGGCCCTGCTGATGGTGCTCCGACGCATGGAGCTCGACATTACCGTTCATGGTTTCCGCAGTGCTTTTCGCGATTGGGCCGCCGAACAGACGAATTTCTCGCGCGAGGTCTGCGAGGCCGCGCTAGCGCATACGATCAGGAGCAAGGCCGAAGCGGCGTGTACCGTCGTGCCGACTTACTTGAGAAACGGCGCGACCTGATGAATGCGTGGACGGATTACATTATTGGAGAGCCTGTCGAAGAGTTGTCGCGCAAAGCAAGTTAGCGTGCTCGTAAATGGCCATGCAGTATGAGCCGAATCTACTTCGGCGGAACGGCACAGCTTCCATAAAATGTCAACACGGCCATCGCCGCACGTCGCGTTGACATTCGCAATTTTTGAGACTTCATCACCAAGCTCCTTGAGCTCGGAGACACAGCGCCATGACCGCCGCGAGCAAAAAACAAAAGACCTGCACCGTTTACCCAGAACTGTTTCAACTGACTTTCAGTGCTAAGCATCGGTATCGTAAAAGCGGACGTATTAAACCAGCCCAGGCTTGTGGCGACTTTCCAATGCATGTTCCCACCAAGATCGAATTCGTGATCAACCTGAAAACCGCAAAGGCACTCGACCTTGAAATCCCGCCCAAACTGCTGGCCCGCGCCGACGAGGTGATCGAATGAGAGTCACGATGTCCGCTTCTGGCCCTTAGCGGACATGGGCTGTTGCACCGCACATGTCTGCTTTCGGGGGTAAAGCGGACATTCGAAACGCGCGCCATTAGTTTTGCTCCGGCGGAATATCGATGGAGCACACTAATCCGGCGCTCGGCCAATCGAACTGAACACTCCCATCCAGATTTTTGATCATCATTTTTATTGCGCGCGCGCCAAAACCTTCGCGCGATGGGGGGCTTATCTCCGGGCCTCCGACTTCAGTCCAGCGGAGAGACAAATGTTGGTTTGGTTGCAGCGACCACTCGACTCCCACGCTACCCGAGGATGCCGAAAGCGCCCCGTACTTTGCTGCGTTGGTCGCAAGCTCATGCAAGATAACCGCAATCGACTGAGCCGTTCTTGCTCCAACCGTATGGCTTGGACCACTGATCAGTGTGCGCGACGTGTATGGTTCGAGCTCGTGTTGGACTATGCTCTTCACGGACGCGCCTTGCCAATGGGAAACGGCAAGCAAATTATGCGCGTTTGCCAGCGCCTGAATGCGTCCGCTGATCGCGGCTTTCACCGCTTCGGGAGTATCGCCCTCTGTCAGGGTCACCATTGACTGCACAACAGCCAACAGATTTTTGGCTCGGTGATCCACTTCGCGACTGAGAAGGTTGATAAACGCTTCCTGCTGCTTACGCTCGGTCACATCGCGCGCGATTTTTGAGGCACCAATTATACTGCCATTTTCATCCTTGATGGGAGACACGGTGAGGGAAATATCGATTAGGGTGCCATCCTTGCGCCGTCGGACTGTGTCAAAGTGATCAATGCGCTCGCCGCGTCGGATCCGGTCAAGAATGAGAGACTCTTCAGTTTCACGGTCGGATGGGATGAGAATTGAAATCGGTTTCCCGATAATTTCCTCCGCTGCATAGCCGAAAATTCGTTCAGCGCCTTTGTTCCAAGTAACAACGATTCCATTCAGATCTTTACTGACAATTGCGTCGTCGGACGATTCGACAATGGCGGCCAGTCGTTGTGCTATTTGCTCACCAACCTCCGGAATGCCCACCAGTTTTTTGAGTTTTTCGATTGGGTGCGGCATGGTTCCCCTAACGGCTCGAAGTCAGCAACCGCCTCGCTGACAAGCAAGAGGTCGCAGCTAAGTTCCATATGTCTGCTATTGGCCAAGCGGGCAAGCATCAATGATGTCCGCTTTGGGCCAAAGCGGACATTAGGTTTTTTAGGCCATCTTGTTCTTTATGAGCCCAACGACCGCTGTGACGATCGCTCCAGCGACGCCGCCGCCAACTGCCTGACCGAGGAGGGCACCAACATCCACGCCGCCGGCTGCACCGCTCAACATCGGCACAAGTGCGGTGAGGATTTGACCTCCAACGCCGCCTCCAATTGCGCCCGCGATGGTGTTGCCTGCCGTGCCGAGGCTCATGTCCTTCAACGCCGCGCCCGCTGCATTGCCACCGAGTGCACCGGCCACAATCTGAATTATGAGATTGATGAGTGTTCCCGACATATGTCCCTCCCTTGCCCACAAAACGGACGGCTGGGCGGTTTTATTCTATCTGCTCTCGAAAGTGCTGTCGCCCGGGTCTGCTTGAAAACCCGAGGTGAGACCTAAACCCATGTCCGCGCGGACATGCGCTGCTGCACCGCAAATGTCGGCGTTTGACCCAAAGCGGACATTCTCAGCGTCCTGTCGAATTGTCCGCCTTGTCATTGGGCTTTGCTGGGGCATTGAGGACTGCGGTACACGCCGGCGGCAAATCCTTCAGCTTTAGACCGCTGGTTGATGAGGGAGCGAGATCCGGAATTTTCAAACGCAAGATCCAATCAGTAAACCAGGACTTCAAGGATTTGTCCTCGCAGCCATCGCCCGCCGGCACCGGTGGCTGGGGGCGACAATCCGGCGAGTCAGTCGGACATTTAAGGCGTACGTGGATGTGGTCGGCGTGACCATACCAAGGGCGCACTTTAGACATCCAAGTTTTGTCGCGCTCGCTCTGGACCCGACAGAGTTCTTTTTTTATCGCGGCATTGACAAGGACCCGTTCGACTTCGGGTTGCTCAGCCGCTGTTCGGATGAAAGCTACGTCAGCAGAAGTCCACTTTTTACGATCGACATCTTTGCCATTCGCGGCGACCAGATCGAGAGCCACAATCTTATCGCGCTCGTCTTGGTTCAATACATGGTCCGGCATCGGCATGAACCAAATATCGACGTCCAACCCGACTTGGTGGCTTTTATGTCCGAACGGAAGCGGGCCACCGCGAGGTTGGGCCATATCGCCAACCAAGATTCCGTGCCGGCCTGTGGCTTTGGCAGCTAGCGGAGCGAACCGCTCCAAAAATTTAACCAGCTCTGGGTGCCCCCAATTACGATTCCGAGATACTCGCATCACCTGCCATGTCGGCCCGGTAGTCGGCAGTTCAACACCACCTTGAAGGCAACCACGCGGGTAATAACCGATCGCCATGGCCTTGCCGAGGCTCGGGAGTTTCTTTTCAGAAAATACGACGTTCGCGGGTTTTGAGCTTTGTCCTTTTTCCAGGTCAGGGTTCTTCAAAGGGTTCTTCGGAGGCAACGGTACCGGCGTCGAAGCCGCGAATGCGGCGGTATACGAGATCGCGATTGACAATACTGCTGCAAGAACAGCGAGTTCTCGGCGCATTTTTGTCTTGCTCGACGGAAAGAGCGGTCACGCTCTCCTTTTTGCCTTCAATGCTTTTAACGCCTTGGCGCAACCGACGCTCACCTCGTCTTTATGTTGCTTCAGACACCCAATTATTTTGCCGCCGCCAGGGGCAATGCCGGGGCATATTCTCTCGGCGTCGGCCTTGCAGAGAGCAAGTGGAGTAGCGGCTTGGGCCGCTAGGATTGATCCCGGAAACGAGATTGCGGCGAGCGAAAGCAAGAAAGCTGCTGTCAATCGACGAATAAGCATTTTCAACCTCGTTTTTGTGGAGCGGACTCTACCCAATCTGCGTCCGACAGGGTTTTGAAGTTGGACCATGGGCCAATACCGTTGCGTTCCTGAACAAGTAGGCGGTCATTGTGAATTGTGTGCGATGTCCGCTTCTCTAATCGGCCGTTTGGGGTCAAGCGCTTTC
>DASSYU010000020.1:0-2206 GCA_035703125.1 Pseudolabrys sp.
GGCCAACTCCAAGAAGGTCACGTCGAACGAAGAAATCGCCCAGGTCGGGACCATTTCGGCCAACGGCGACAGCGAGATCGGCAACTTCCTTGCCAAGGCCATGCAGAAGGTCGGCAACGAGGGCGTGATCACGGTCGAAGAAGCGAAGTCTCTCGAGACCGAGCTCGACGTGGTCGAGGGCATGCAGTTCGACCGTGGCTACATCTCCCCCTACTTCATCACCAATGCCGACAAAATGCGGACGGAGATGGAGGACCCCTATATCCTTATCTATGAAAAGAAGCTGTCGGGCCTGCAGGAGTTGCTGCCGCTGCTCGAGTCAGTCGTTCAGACCGGCAAGCCACTGCTCATCGTGGCTGAGGACGTCGAAGGCGAGGCGCTCGCCACCCTCGTCGTCAACAAGCTGCGTGGTGGCCTGAAAGTCGCAGCAGTGAAGGCGCCGGGCTTCGGCGATCGCCGCAAGGCCATGCTGCAGGACATCGCCGTCCTGACCGGTGGTCAGGCGATCAGCGAAGATCTCGGCATCAAGCTCGAGAACGTCACGATCAACATGCTTGGCCGCGCCAAGAAGGTGATGATCGACAAGGAGAACACGACCATCGTGCACGGTGCCGGCAAAAAGGCCGACATTGAGGCGCGCGTGTCGCAGATCAAGGCGCAGATCGAGGAGACCACCTCCGACTACGACCGCGAGAAGCTGCAGGAGCGGCTTGCGAAACTTGCGGGCGGCGTTGCGGTGATCCGCGTTGGCGGTGCGACCGAGGTCGAGGTGAAGGAGCGCAAGGATCGCGTCGACGACGCGATGCATGCAACCCGCGCCGCGGTTGAGGAAGGCATCCTGCCGGGCGGCGGTGTCGCTCTGTTGCGCTCCGTCGAAGCGCTCAAGCGCCTTAAGGTCGAAAACGAAGACCAGAAGCACGGTATCGAGATCGTCCGCAAGGCGATCCAGACCCCAGCCCGCCAAATCGCGACCAATGCCGGCGCTGACGGCTCGGTCGTGGTCGGCAAGCTGATGGAGAAGGATCAGTACTCCTACGGTTACGATGCGCAGAACGGCGAGTACGGCAACCTCATGACCAAGGGCATTATCGACCCGACCAAGGTTGTGCGTGCGGCGATCCAGAATGCGGCATCCGTCGCCGGCCTCCTGATCACCACCGAGGCCATGGTCGCCGAAGTGCCGAAGAAGCAGAACGCGGCTCCGGCAATGCCGGGCGGCGGCGGCATGGGCGGCATGGACTTCTAAGCCCTCCGCTTAGTTCAAAAAAATGCAGAGGCCCGGGATTGTCCCGGGCCTTTTGTTTTTTAGAAAGCCTCGCTAAAAAGGAACGACCACACACGAGAAGGCGCGCGTTCATCCGGCGTCGCCTCGTCGCAGTGGCCGTCGTGGCGAAGACCATACTCATCGCCACTTGCAAAGAACCTTACACCACCGACATGACAGCAGCATGACAAGCGCGGCAGAGCGAATTTACGTCGGTATCGGGGGCTGGACCTACGAGCCATGGCGCGGCGTTTTCTACCCGAAGGGCCTGCCGCACGCGCGCGAACTTTCCTACGCCGGCGAGCACCTGACCTCGATCGAAATCAACGGCACCTTCTACCGCACCCAGACCCCGGCGACGTTTCGCAAATGGGCGTCGGAAGTGCCGGACGGTTTCGTGTTTTCGGTCAAGGGGCCGCGCTATGCCGTGAACCGGCGCGTGCTGTCGGAAGCCGGCGATTCGATCAAACGATTTCTCGAGTCCGGCGTGACTGAACTCGGAACACGGCTTGGTCCCCTGCTCTGGCAGTTCACGCCTTACAAGAAGTTCGATGAGAAGGACTTCGGCGGGTTCCTCGAGCTGCTGCCGGAGACGTTCAACGGTCACAGGCTGCGCCACGTGGTCGAGGTCCGCAACGACAGCTTCAGAACTCCCCTCTTCATCACGCTGGCGCGCAAGTTCGGTGTCGGCATCGTCTACGCCGAGCATGACAAGTACACCGAGATTGCCGACGTCACTGCCGATTTCGTCTACGCGCGGCTCCAAAAAGGTGACGAGAAGCTCAAAGCAGGCTATCCGCCGAAGGCGCTCGATGCCTGGGCCGCTCGCGCGAAAACCTGGGCAAAAGGCGGCGAACCAAAGGACCTGCCACGCGTCGACAAGACATCAGCGAAAAAGCAGCCGCGCGATACTTTTATCTACTTCATTCACGAGGCGAAGCT
>DASSYU010000177.1:0-5277 GCA_035703125.1 Pseudolabrys sp.
CGGATCAACGCCGACGGCGTGTCGATTCTATTGGTGGAGCAGAACGTCGTGCAGAGCCTCGAACTCGCAGACCGCGCCTATATTCTGGCTGAAGGAAAATTCGTCATGTCCGGCTCTGCGAAGGACATCGGCGCCAACCCCGAACTCAAGCGCGCTTATCTTGGAATGTGACACATGACTGATACGACCTTACGCTCCCGTCTTGCCGCCCCGCCGATCGTCGTTGCGCCGGGCGTCTACGATGCTCTCACCGCCCATCTCGCCGAGCGGGCAGGGTTCTCCGTGGTCTATGTCTCGGGAGCCGGCATTGCCTATACCCGGCTTGGGCGCCCGGATATCGGGTTGGTTGCGATGAGCGAGGTGGCCGATACGGTTGCCCTGATCCGCGATCGCGTCGGCAGTCATCTCATCGTCGACGCGGATACCGGCTACGGCAATGCGCTCAATGTGGCGCGCACAGTGCGCCTGTTCGAGCGCGCCGGGGCGAATGCGATCCAGATCGAGGACCAGGCCTTCCCCAAGCGTTGCGGCCACCTCGACAACAAGACCTTGATCCCGGCGCAGGAGATGGTCGGCAAGATCAAGGCCGCGCTCGATGCGCGGCACTCGCGTGAGACTTTGGTGATCGCGCGGACCGACGCAGTTGCCGTCGAAGGTTTCGAGCCGGCAATTGCCCGCGCCGTCTCCTACCGCGACGCCGGCGCCGATGTGCTCTTTGTCGAGGCGCCGAAAACGCGCGACGAGCTCAAGCGCATTTCGCCCGCGTTGAAGGGTGTGCCGCTGATGGCCAATATGGTCGAAGGCGGCAAGACGCCCCCACTCAAGGCGGCCGATCTCGAAGCGCTCGGCTTCTCGCTGGTAATCTTCCCGGGCGGCATTGTGCGCGCGGTGGCGCACTTGGCCGGAGAATTTTACGCATCCCTTGCCGCCAATGGCACGTCGGAGCCGTTCCGCGGCCGCATGCACGACTTCGATGGCCTCAACGAGGTGATCGGGACGCCGGCGATGATTGCGCTCGGCAAGCAGTATGAGAGCGGCAAGAAAGGCGGTGGCCAATGACCGCGCGCAAGTTTTCGCAATTCTGCGCCGCCGTTGCCGTTCTGGTGCTGGTGCAAGCCTCGCGCGCCGAAGACTTTCCGGCGCGGCCGATCAAGATCCTGGTCGGAGCGCCGGCAGGCGGCACCACGGATACGATGGCGCGTGCGATCGCCGATCCGATGGCGGCGGCGCTGAAACAGCCGGTCCTGGTCGAGAACCGCCCCGGTGCCGGCGGCAACCTGGCCGCGGCGGCGGTCGCAAAATCCGCGCCCGACGGCCACACGCTGCTGGTGAGCTTCAGCAGCCACACGATCAACGCGACGCTTTATCCGTCGCTGCCTTACGATCCAGTTGCCGATTTCACGCCGATCACCATGATCGCGCGCGTGCCGAGCCTGCTGGTCGGGCGCGCCGATCTGTCGGCAAAGGATCTCAAGGAGCTGATCGCGCTGGCGCGCGCGCAACCGCACAAGTTAACGATCGGCATCGGCGGTATCGGCTCGTCTCTCCATCTCGCAGGCGAGAAGTTCAAGCTGATGACGGGCGTCGACCTGCTGAACGTACCTTACAAGGGAACGGCGCCGGCGCTCACCGATCTGCTCGGCGGCCAGATCGATTTGATGTTCATCAGCCTGGTGACCGGGGCCGAGCAGGTACGCGCCGGCAAGCTGCGCGCTTACGGCGTGACCAGCGACAAGCGGCAGGGGATGTTCCCGGACCTGCCGGCGATCGAGGAGGTGGTGCCGGGATTTGAGTCCACCGCGTGGTTCGGCGTTTTCGCGCCGGCCCACCTGCCGGACGCAATCACGCAAAGACTCTATACGACGATTGTTGCTGCGCTCGCCAAGCCGAGATTGCGCGAGCAACTCAAGACCGAAGGCGCGACCAGCGTTGGCAACACGCCGAAAGAATTCACGGCTTTCGTGCGCGAGGATAGCGAGCGCTGGGCGCCGGTCGTGAAGGCATCGGGCGCAAAGCTCAATTAGCAGATACGTCAGGTCAGGGGATGTCTCGCATGGACAAGGTTTTCGACACCGTCATCAAGAACGCCCGCGTCGTGCGCCCGAACAAGACCTCGGTCGACTGCCTCGATATCGCGATCAAGGACGGAAAGATCGAGCGGCTTGCGCCCGACATCCAGGCCGGGGAGGCGAAGCAGGTCTTCGATGCCAAGAACCGGCTGGCGTTCCCGGGCTGCGTCGATGCGCACATGCATATCGGGATCTATGCGCCGCTTGCCCAGGATGCGATCTCGGAAAGCAAGGCGGCCGCGATGGGCGGCGTCACCTCGAGCCTGAATTACATCCGCACGGGGCATTATTACCTCAATCGCGGCGGGCCCTATCGCGCGTTCATGGCCGAGGTCCACAAGCAGGCCAAGGACAAGTTTTGGGTCGACTACGGATTCCACATCGCGCCGATCGAATCCGCGCACATCGACGAGATGGAGCATCTGGTCACCGATCACGGCGTGACGTCGTTCAAGATCTTCATGTTCTACGGCGGCTATGGGCTGCACGGCGCCTCGTCGCAGCAGAACGAATTCCTGATGATCGGGCCGGATGAGCGCTACGACATCGCGCATTTCGAGTTCATCATGCGCGGGGCGCAACGCCTGATGGAGAAATTTCCGAAGCTCGCTCCGTACATCAGCGTCAGCCTGCATTGCGAGCTGGCGGAAATTCTCACCGCCTACACCAAGATCGTCGAGCGCGAAGGCAAGCTGAAGGGCCTTCACGCCTACAGCGCGGCGCGCCCGCCGCACTCGGAAGGGCTTGCCATCTGGATCGCGTCCTATCTGGCGAACGAGACCAATTGCCTGAACATCAACCTGCTGCATCTGAGCTCGCGCAAGGCGATCGACGCGGCCTGGACTATGCAGCAGGTCTTTCCGCATATCGCGTTCCGGCGCGAGGTCACCGTCGGCCATCTCCTGCTCGACACCGATTGCAAATGCGCGGTGCACGCCAAGGTCAATCCGCCGATCCGCCCGCGCGAAGACGTCGAGGCGCTCTGGCAGGCCGTGCTCGACCGCAAGATCGACTGGATCGTCAGCGACCACGCCTGCTGCTCGGCCGAGCAGAAATGGTCGAAGGATGATCCCGACAATATCTGGCTCGCGAAGTCGGGCTTTGGCGGCACCGAATATCTTCTGTCCGGCGTCGTCAGCGAGGGCAGCAAGCGCGGCATGTCGTACAATCACATGGCCGAAATGCTGAGCTGGAAACCGGCGCAGCGCTTCGGTTTGAAGAACAAAGGCGATATCGCGCAGGGCTACGACGCCGACATCGTGCTGGTCGACCCGCACGAAAGCTTCGTGGTGCATGCGTCGGAATCCGAATCCAAGCAGGGCTATTCGCCCTTCGAGGGCGTCGAACTAAGTGGCCGCGTGAAAAGCACGTTCTTGCGCGGCGCGCGGATTTACGACAATGGGAATGTCGTTGGACCGGCAAAGGGTCAATATTTACGCAGACCCATAATCAAGTGACCAGATGAACGTGCCTACCGTGTCATGGGCACCGGCAGCGGCGGAATGGGATGTGACGCGGTGCTCGGCGGGAGCGGCGGTATTGTTGCTTCGACGGCCGGCGGCGGCGGAACGGAAGGCCGCGGCGGAACGGCGGCTGCCCGGGACTGTACGGGGGCCGGTGCCCTTTGCCGGGCCTGCTCGAGCGCCTGGAGTTTCGCAATGCTTTGGCCAACTTGCTCCTGCTTGGCGGCAAGCTGCTGTTGCTTGACCGCGACCTGCTCAAGCTGTTGTTGCGCAGCGACAAGCTGCTGTTGCTTGGCGGCAAGCTCCTCCATGCGGTGGTGCAAGGAGCTGATATCTTCCGCCAATTCTTCCAGCTGCCTACCCACATAAGGTGCAACGACGGGCGCGGGTGCGACCAGGGCTGGCGCGGCCGTCGTTACGGCGTCGTTGGACTTGAGTTGAGTTTGCCAGGCGAACGTGCCTCCGGCTCCGATCAGGACTGCCACGACAAGTCCCGCCAAGGTCAGAACTTGGTTGCGAAATTTCGACCTGTCATTGATGACCTGATTGTTTTCGCAACCGGTTGGCCGCGGAAAAACTTTGATGGAAGGCTCCGGTGCCTGCGACCCGCCGGGATCGCTGGCGCCTGCGCCTTCACTCTTGTTGCTTTGAACGTGTGAAGCGTTGTGTTGATCGGATGAAGCCTGGTTGGCCTGTGTCACGTTTTGCGCGAGGGCTTTCAGCTGATCCATCACCTCGAGACTCGCCACGGATGGCGCTTCCGTGGGTTCACCGGCCGCCCGCTGCAGTCCTTTATCCGGTTCGGATATTGGACCGGATGCGGCAGGGCAAGTTTCCTCGGCCGTGGCATCGATGTACTCGGGCGATTCCACCGGTGAAACGGAAAACTCACTCGTTCCAAACGTTGGCTTGTTCGGCTGGGCTCTTAGAGAGGTATCCATCGGCATCCACCATTTGCGAGGCAGCCGACTTTTGGCTGAGCGCGCCAAAGCAGGACATCAGCCTGTGACAAGACAAAGGCGGGAGGGTAGCCGGCAGGTGGCAATGTTCTGGCTAAATTGGACATTCCAATGTGATAGCCGCCTCGAGTTTTCTGATATCAAGAGCACGTTCCTGCGCGGCGCGTTGATTTACGACGGCGGGAATGTCGTCGGCCCGGCGCGCGGCGCTTATTTACGAAGGCCAACGGTCAAATAGGCGCGGGCGCCGCCGACACCCCCCCTTACGCTCTGGCATCGGAAGCCGGTACGATAGGGCCTTGAGCGTCGGGGGTGACGACGATGAGACGCCGTGACTTCATCAAGGCGGTCGCCACGTCAGCAGTCGCCTGGCCACTGTCGGCGCGCGCACAGACAGCCAAAATGCGGCGTGTCAGCGTCCTTCTTGGCCTTGCCGAAAAGGACCCGGAGGCGAGTGCGCGCGTCAAAGCATTCCGGTTAGGTATGCGCGATCTGGAGTGGATCGAGGGCCGCAATATTGAAATCGATTACCGGTTCGCCGGAAGCAATCTGGACTTGATCAAGAAACATGTGGTGGAACTGGTCAAATCGCCGCCCGAGGTGATACTCGCAAATTCAACTCCGATCATGGCGGCACTGAAGCCGGCAACGAGCACCATTCCAATTGTGTTTGTGGTTGTGAATGATCCAGTCGGTCAGGGTTTCATCCCGAATCTCAGGCGGCCCGGCGGCAACATCACGGGCTATTCGTTCATTGAGCCCGAGATAATCGGCAAGTGGATCAAT
>DASSYU010000295.1:0-7734 GCA_035703125.1 Pseudolabrys sp.
TGGCGGCCTGTTTGCGGTCGAATGTTTCCGCCTCGCGGTCGACGATGGCGCCGCCTTTTTTATGACGATCTGTGCCGTAAAAGCCTTAGAGCCGTCTTTGCGAGTCCGTCCTATAATCGTTCCCATGGTACGACACGATGCTCAAAAGTACGACATTTTCGTACCAGAGTCGGCAAGAGGGCAAAATGAGCCGGAAACGGTACGACATGAGACGCGGGTGAAAGTAGTCAAGTGACAGAAAAGTCGATAAAAACACAAAAAACGTTGTCCCGTCGTTTTTGTGTCGCTCCGATGATGGAATGGACGGACCGGCACTGTCGGTATTTTCACCGCCTGCTTACACGGCATGCGCTGATTTACACGGAGATGCTCACGACGGGTGCGGTGCTGCATGGCGATCACGGGCGTCTTCTTGGCTTCGATCCATTCGAGCATCCCGTTGGTCTTCAGCTCGGCGGATGCGATCCGCATGCGCTTGCCCAATCGGCCCGCATCGGCGCCGATTTCGGGTACGACGAAATCAACCTCAACGTCGGTTGCCCGTCTGATCGCGTTCAAGAAGGCCGGTTCGGAGCCTGCTTGATGGCCGAGCCTCGGCTGGTCGGCGATTGCGTGGCGGCAATGAAAGCCGCCGTCGCGGTGCCAGTGACCGTCAAATGTCGCATCGGCATCGATGAACAGGATCCCGAAAGCACACTTTTTAATTTTGCCGAGACCGTGAAGAGCGCCGGTGCCGATGTGCTCATTGTCCACGCGCGCAAGGCCTGGCTCAAAGGTCTGTCGCCGCGTAAGAATCGCGAGGTACCGCCGCTCGATTACCCGCTCGTGCATCGGTTGAAGGCGGCGCATCCCGGCCTGGACATCGTGCTCAATGGGGGGATCGCCAGCCTGGAGCAGGCTCAGACGCATCTTGGCGTCCTCGATGGCGTGATGATGGGCCGAGCCGCGTATCAGGAACCCTGGCGCCTTATCGGAGTCGATCCGCTCTTCTTTGGAGCAGCCGCACCGTTCAGGACGCCCAAAGAAGCTGCGGTGGCTCTGATTCCGTATATCGAACGTCAGCTCGATAACGGGTTACGTTTGCACGCGGTCACGCGCCACGTGCTCGGCTTGTTCCGCGCCGTTCCGGGTGCACGCGCGTTCCGGCGGCATCTGGCGACTGCGGCGGTCAAGCCGGAGGCCCGCGCGCATGTCATGGCTGAGGCGCTCGCCCTGGTACTGGACAGCGGCAACGATTTGGCGCACATCGCCGCGTAAGCCCGCCGAGCCCGCCGGAGACACATGCTGTTGGGATATCCGATCAGCGAGATCGCTTTGCTCGCGCTTTGGATCGTTGCGGCCGGAGTGCTGGTCGGAATTCTCGCAGGTCTATTCGGCATAGGCGGCGGCGCCATTATCGTGCCCGTGCTGTACGAGGTGTTTCGTGTGCTCGGGGTGCCCGAAGATGTTCGTATCCAGGCGTGTATTGGAACATCGCTCGCAATCATCGTGCCGACGACAGTGCGCTCCTACCTCGGCCACAAGAAGAAGGGTTCGGTGATTCCTGAGGTGGTGCGAATCTGGGCGCTGCCCGCGATTGCCGGCGTGGCAATTGGATCGGTGACAGCGTCATTTGCGCCGGCCTTCGTGTTCAAGATCGCCTTTCTCGTCTTTGTCAGCTTCATCGCCATACGCATGCTGTTCGGTGGCGAGCGCTGGAAGCTCGGCGACCAGTTGCCCGGCCGTGGCATGCTTGCGATTTACGGTCTGATTACCGGGCTTTTCTCGTCTCTCGTCGGCGTAAGCGGCGGCGCCATTTCGAATGCAGTCCTCACGCTCTACGGACGGCCAATGCATCAGGCGGTGGGGACATCGGCGGGCGTGGGCGTGCCGATCACGGTCGCAGGTACAATTGGCTACATGCTTGCAGGCTGGCCGCACATGTCACAATTGCCGCCTTTTTCGGTCGGCTACGTATCTCTCGTAGGACTGGTTTTGATGGCGCCGGTCTCGAGTTACACGACAAGCTATGGTGTACGCTTGGCGCACTGGCTGCCGCGCCGACAGCTGGAGATTGCATTTGGCGTTTTTCTGATTCTGGTTGCGCTACGCTTTACCTCGAGCATGATCTAGCCAGTTTCGTTTAGGGCGTTCCGCGCATACGGAGCCTGTCGCCGCGCACTTCCCAGCTTTCGAGACGGTTGAGAAAGCTCATTCCAAGCAAGTTATTCTTGAGGTGGCCGGACCGCACGACGAGGGCCGGAACCGCGCGTTCCGTAAGCCCACCGACCGCAACGCGGTCGAGGGTCACCGCCGCCGCGCGTGTGCGACCATTGGCGGTGTCGATATTCACGGTGTAGTTGAGCACTTCGATCGGCAAACCGGCGGCCTTGGCTGCTTCCTGTGTCAGCACAACCGATGTTGCACCGGTGTCCAAGACCATTGGAACTCGCGTGCCGTTAATATGGGTGGCGACCGAGAAATCTCCACCATGACCGCGCACGACTTCAACATTGCGACCATGGCCCGCTACGTGACCGGGAACCAATTCGGCAATGACCCGATCAGCGATGTCGCGCAATTCAAGGCGATAGCTGTAGCCAACAACGAGCAGCAGGCCGACGACAGTCCAAAAAAGCGCGGCCTCGATGGCTTTTGACAGTCTTTCCCGAAACACCACCAGAACGAGCCCGCCGACGAAGACGACAAGCACAATTTTGATGGCGAGGGAGCCGATGTCATGGCGAAGAAGGTTGGTGATGGCATCCTGGTCCCGGCTGGCGATCAAGGCAGCCAGCGATAGGGCGACACCCAGGAGGAGGGACCAAACGAGACGGCGGCTCACGGTGTCATCCCATTGCCGCAGTCATTTTTACAACGCCTTGGGCCATACGCCGTTCAGGCAACGCATTCATAATGCGGCTGCGCTCTGCGGCGCTCATCCCGGCCCAGCGGGCGATTTCGTCAATTGTGCGCCCGCATCCGAGGCAAAAACCCTGGCGGGCGTCGACAGTGCAGATTTTGACGCAGGGTGTCTCGATCATGGGGCCGTCTCAAAGTCGAGTCGGGCGTGACCATAAGCACCGCGCTCAGGAAGGCAATCGCACGATTGTCGCAAGGCTGAAACCCTAGGTGCCGGCACGGAAAAGCGGCCGCCGATCTACGCGTCTTTTTTCCGGGGAGCTGACGTCCGGTTCGGCCGCGGGGGAAATCGGTGGCGCGCGCTCTGACAAGGGCGGCGTGGCGGCGACAACGCGCTCGGGAGGAAAGGTGACGATCACTTCGGTACCGATACGCAGTTTCGACGTCAGAGTGAAGCTGCCGCCGTGAAGATCGACGAGACTTTTGGCGATAGGCAGACCGAGGCCGGCACCTTGTTCCGCCGATTTTATCGAATTAGACCCTTGGCCAAATGATGCGAGAACGATCGGGATTTCCTCCTCCGGAATTCCCGCCCCTGTGTCCTTGACACTGATGTACTGACCGCCGGAGGCCGTCCACCCGATCTTCAGCCAGATCTCGCCGCCCTGTGGCGTAAACTTGATCGCGTTTGACAAGAGGTTGAGGCAGATCTGACGGATTGCACGCTCGTCAGCCCACAGCGGGGGCAATTCCGCCTCAAACATCTCGTGAATTGTTATGTTTCGGCTGGTTGCGCGCAGCTTCAGCAGGTGATGGCAATCCTCCACGACGGCAATGAGCGAGACCGATTCCTCGTTGAGCTCATAACGTCCCGCCTCAATCCTCGAAAGGTCGAGAATCTCATTGATGAGTCCGAGAAGGTGGACTCCCGAGCCGTGGATGTCCGATGCATATTCCTTGTAGGCCGGAACCGTATGCGCCCCGAAGACTTCAGCCTTCATGACCTCGGAGAATCCGAGGATGGCATTGAGCGGCGTGCGTAGTTCGTGGCTCATCTGCGCCAGGAAACGGGACTTTGCGACGTTGGCGGCCTCGGCTCGCCGGCGCGCTTCATCCGAAATCGCCTTTGCCTGCTCGAGCTCGCCGATCAATGCATCCTTTTCGGCGCGCGCCTGTAGTGTCGCCAAAGTGCTCGAATAGAGTTGGTACGTGAGCGCGGCGAAGTAGCCTTGCGCTGTGAGCGCCATGATCGAAAGGATGTAGTTCCGCAGCCCACCTTGCAGCACGAAGTCGAGTGCAATGGCGGTGGTGACCGGAAACGTCGTCACAAAAACTGCCATCGGCAGGCTCGACGCGAGCATGCTGGACACTGCAACTACCAGCAACATGACAAACAACATGAACGTGCCGGAATTGTCGTCGACGCTCACCGGATGGACCAGGATGAACATCCAAGCCAATCCGTAGAAAAGATCGAGCGTGATGAAACGCAGTCGCCAGGCGCGTATCGAAATCTCGTTAGCTGGCTTTTCGAGGAACTGCCGGCACTTTGTCACTATGACCGCGTGCGTCACCAGTACGGCCACCGTCCAAGTCCCAGCAGCCAATGCTCCGCTCCAAACGCTCGACATCAAGCCGACGGTCGCGACGAGAAGCAGAATGACGAATGATGCGGAAATCCGGTTCTGCGCGTACTGGCGCAGCAACTCGTACTCGAAAGCTGGTTTGGTCTCGCCGGAGGAGGTCAGACGGTCACGCGCCTCGCGCACACGTTGAGTCGCAAGACGACGGTTCACCGGCGAGCTTTCCGGTGGCAGGGCGTTGAGATCTGGTTGTTCGCCGGAAATTGGCATCAACGGGCGCCGCACTCACAAAAGACCAGCGGCAGCGTTGCGCAAAATCCTTAAGACCAGGCTTAAGAGTGACCTAAAAACCCTGGTTAACTAACCCTTACTGGGGCTTTGACAGCCGATTTTGCCCATGTTCGGCTGACGGAGCAGCCAAACTCATAGCTATGGGGGCCGAATGCGACTCTATGACAGCCGGCTCGCGCCGAACCCGCGCCGTACCCGGATCTTCCTCGCGGAGAAGGGCGTCACAATACCGACCGAACAGGTCGACATGGTAGCGATGCAGCACAAGACGCCGGAATATACGGCGATCAATCCACTGCAGAGAATGCCGGCGCTGGTTCTCGACGACGGCACCATCATTACAGAGTCGATCGCGATTTGCCGCTATTTCGAGATACAGCATCCCGACCCGCCGCTGTTCGGGGTCGGTCCGAAAGACGCCGCCATTGTCGAGATGTGGAACAGGCGTGCAGAGATCAATTTTTTCGCTAATGTCGCCGCTGTGTTTCGGCACACGCACCCCGCAATGAAGGAGCTGGAGGTGCCGCAGGTGCCTGCATGGGCCGACGCCAACAGACCACGTGTGACTTGGTTCCTTGAATTGATGGATCGCGAACTTGCATCCCGCGAGTTCGTTGCTGGCGATCGCTATACCGTCGCCGATATCACAATGCAGGTAGCGGTCGACTTCATGAAGCCGAGCCGGCTCACGGTGCCCGACGGCGCAAACAACGTGAAGCGGTGGCACGCCGCCGTGTCATCGCGACCGAGCGCGAAAGCGTGACTGTAGGCGCGTCGCCGCCATTAGCGATCGAGCAGTGCAATCAAGCTCGACGTATCCCAGCGCTTGCCGCCCATCGCCTGGATCTCAGAGTAGAACTGATCGACTAGCGCAGTGACGGGAAGATGCGCGCCATTCTTGCGTGCCTCGCCCAGGCAAATTCCCAGGTCTTTCCGCATCCAGTCGACCGCAAATCCGAAATCGAATTTGTTGGCGGCCATGGTCTTGTAGCGATTTTCCATCTGCCAGGATTGCGCTGCACCTTTGGAAATCGTTGCGATCAGTTTTTCGATATCGAGGCCGGATTTTTTCGCAAAGTGCAGTCCTTCGGCGAGGCCTTGCACCAGACCAGCGATGCAAATCTGGTTGACCATCTTTGAGAGTTGCCCGGAACCCGGTGGGCCGAGCAAATTACAGGCGCGCGCATAGGACGCGATTACCTTTTCCGCTCGACCGAAAGGCTCAGTATCACCGCCGCACATGACCGTGAGAGCGCCGTTTTCTGCACCGGCCTGACCGCCCGACACCGGGGCGTCGACGAAATCAAAGCCGCCCTTTTTTGCCGCTGCGTAAAGCTCTCGGGCAATTTCCGCGGAAGCGGTCGTGTGATCGACGAATACCTTGCCCTTGCCCGTGCCGGCGAAAGCGCCATTCGATCCGAGCGTTACTTCGCGCAAGTCGTTGTCATTGCCTACGCAGGCCATCACAAAGTCCTGGCCTTCGGCAGCGGCCTTGGGGGTTGGCGCTGACTTGCCGCCATGTTGTTTGACCCATTGCTCGGCCTTGGCGGCGGTGCGGTTGTAGACGGTCACCTCGTGCCCACCCTTGTTCTTCAGGTGCCCCGCCATCGGGTAGCCCATGATACCCAGACCCAGAAACGCCACCTTCGCCATTGCGTGTCTCCTTCACTTCTCTTGACCTCTCTTGGCCGGCCGACAGCCGATGCCTATCTCCCAATAGGTCATTGCCGAGGCGGGTCCGTCAACCGCTTCCGGGCCGAGCCGATTGACCGGGCCGCCGCCTTGCATATGGTGACGCTCCAAGCGGGAAAATGCATCTATGGCAGTGAGCAAAGACCAAGTCCTCGCAGCGCTGGCAAAAGTGCCGTCACCAAATGGGGTGGCGCTGCCGGATGCGCGGGTCCTGTCTGACGTTGTGGTTTCCGACGGAAAAGTTTTTTTCTCACTGACGGTCGACGCAGCTGCGGTGAAGGCCTGGGAGCCCGTCCGCAAAGCCGCAGAGGACGCTGTTCGCGCAATTTCGGGTGTGCAGTCGGCGCTTGTTGCATTGACCGCTGAGCGCAGTGGCGCTTCTGGTGGCCGGCCTCAGCAGCCGGTTGGACAGAGCGCTCCGCGTGCCGCCCATCCAGCGGACAAGGTTCAGCCGGGCATACCCGGCGTCGACGCCGTCATTGCGGTTGCGTCAGGGAAGGGTGGCGTCGGGAAATCCACGACTGCGGTCAATCTAGCCCTCGGCTTACGCGACCTTGGACTGAAGGTCGGCATGCTCGACGCCGACATCTACGGGCCATCTCTGCCGAAGCTGCTCGCCATCAGGGAAAAGCCGCAGACGATCGGAGGTACGCGCCTGAGACCGATCGAGCGTTATGGGCTGACCGTTATGTCGATCGGTTTTCTGATTGATGAAGAGACGCCGATGATCTGGCGAGGGCCGATGGTGATGTCGGCAATCACGCAAATGCTGCGTGAGGTGGAGTGGGGCAAACTTGACGTTATGGTCGTGGACATGCCGCCGGGCACGGGCGATGCGCAGCTCACAATGGCGCAGCAGGTTCCATTGAAAGGAGCCGTGATTGTTTCCACGCCGCAGGATCTGGCTTTGATCGACGCGCGGCGCGGCGTTGCAATGTTCAAGCGTGTGAACGTACCGGTGCTCGGCGTGGTGGAGAACATGAGCTACTTCCTGTGCCCAAGTTGCGGTACGCGGTCCGATATTTTCGGACACGGGGGCGCGCATAAGGAGGCTGAGCGTCTCGGCGTGCCGTTTCTCGGGGAAGTTCCGTTGCACATGACCATTCGGGAGAAGTCCGACGCCGGCCTGCCGGTGGTTGCAACGGAGCCGGATAGTCCGCACACGAAAATCTATCGCGAGATTGCCATGAAAGTGCGTGACCAAATCAAGGGCTCGGCGCGGGCGGCACCGAAAATTGTCGTCGAGGCGTAAAGCGCCATGGAAAAGGCCGCCGGCGGCTCTGACAAATCGACGGCTTGAACTATCGCGGCAGGCGAAGCATTGTAC
>DASSYU010000465.1:0-8607 GCA_035703125.1 Pseudolabrys sp.
TTCGTCAGTCAGTTTTTCGCGTTTTTCGTCTTCAACGCCGCGATGGCAATGGCCGGGGTGGCGCGCGCGGGTCAACTAATGCTGCTGCAGCCGTTCGTGATCGTTGCCTTGTCGATCCCGGTGAACGGCGAGCGCTTCGAATTGTCGACGCTGCTCTATGCGGCTGCGGTTGTCGCCGTCGTTATAATCGGACAGCGTACGATCGTGACCCGCCGCTAGCGGGCATCAAGCATCGTCGACGGCAGCCAGAGCGCGAGTCCCGGGAATGCGGCGACAAGAGCCACTGCGACGCACATGAGAAAGAACAGTGGCAACGCATAGGCACCAATGGTGAAGATATTGCGCCCCGTCATGCCCTGCAGAACGTAGAGGTTGAAGCCGACCGGCGGCGTGATCTGGGCCATCTCAACCACCAGCACGACATAAATTCCGAACCAGATCAGATCGAATCCGGCTTTCGTCACCAGCGGAATGATGATCGAGGTCGTGAGCACAACCATCGAAATGCCGTCGAGGAAACAGCCAAGTACAATGTAAAACGCAGTAAGGACGGTCAGCAGCGCCCAGGGCGGCATGTTGAATCCGCTGATCCATTCGGCCAGCGCGCTTGGAATGCCGGTAAAGCCCATTGCGGCCGTCAGATATGCGGCGCCCGCCAGGATGAAGGCGATCATGCAGCTGGTGCGGGTAGCGCCCATCAGCGAGTCGACAAACCCTTGTTTCGTCAGCGTCCCGGACCACCAGGACAGTGTCAGCGCCAGGAAGACGCCGACCACGGCAGCCTCCGTCGCAGAGGCCAGTCCGCCGTAGATCGATCCGATCACGCCGAGAATCAGCAACGTCACCGGAATGAGACGGCGCGAAGCGTAGATTCTTTGCCGGAGCGGCACCGCCGGTTCCGGTGACGGCATGCGCGCCTGGTTGAACAGCGCCCACACCACGATGAAGCCCATGAACAATCCGGCGAGCACGATGCCCGGGATGACGCCGGCGATGAATAGCCGCGCGATCGACTGATCGGTCGCCGTGGCATAGACGATCATGATGATCGAGGGCGGAATGAGCAGACCAAGCGTGCCCGAGCCGGCCAGCGTTCCGATCGCCATGCGTTCGTCGTAGCCGCGCTTGAGCAGTTCCGGCAGCGCGATGCGGCCGATGGTGGCGCACGTCGCCGCCGATGAACCGGACACGGCAGCGAAAATGGCGCAGCCAATCACGTTCACGTGCAGCAGACGCCCCGGCAACCTCTGCAGCCACGGAGCCAATCCTTCGAACATGTCGTCGGATAATTTGGTGCGATAGAGAATCTCGCCCATCCAGATGAACATCGGCAGCGCCGTGAGATCCCACGAGTTCGATGCCGTCCACATTGAGGTCGCGAGCACCTGTCCCGCCGGCGTCGCAACTTTCGTAAGAACTGCTGCAAAACCGCACACCGCCAGCGCAATCGCAATCCAGACGCCGGAGCCCAGAATTAGAAACAGAAGCAGCATCAGCACGAGTGAAAGCTCGACGACGGACATCGTTAGCCTTCTTTTCCGAGCGTGATCGCATCTTCCGCTGTGCGGAACGTGGGGCGACCCCGGTGTAAAACAATGAAAAACTCGTCGACCAATGCTGCGGTCAGGATCAGCGAACCGAGCGCCATTGCCGCCTGCGGGTAGACCAGCGGCACACGAATGACGCCCGCGGACACTTCATGGAACAAGAATGACACCCACGCGAAATTGCCGAGATGCCCGGTCATATAAGCGGCGCATGCTGCCGCAAAGCCAAACGCCCAAAGCTCGACGAAGTAGCGGGAGCGCTCACTGAGCGCACCAAGCACCATCGTGACGCGAATATGCGCACCGACTTTCAGCGTGCCCGCGAGCGCGAGAAAGCTCGCCGCGGCGAGCAGATAACCGCAGATTTCATTGAGCGAGAGAATAACAAAATCGGTGCGCGGCAGGTGCAGGAGCGCGAGCGCGCCGTCGAGCAAACGTGCAACCAGCTGCACGCCGACCAACAGCGCGATCGCGATCAGACAAAGGGCCGAGGCCCACAGCGCGGCGCGGTAAAGTCTGTCGAGGACGCGCCGCACTTACTTCCTGTATGCCGCAAGCATGGCCGCGCCGTCGGGCCCGGCCGCCTTCTCCCATTCAGATGTGATGGTCGAGCCGATTTTGGCAAGGCCATTCTTCAATTCCGGGCTCGGCGGGAGAACCTTGATGCCGGCGTCTTTCAGCGCCTTCGTCTTGATCGTCATTTCCTCGATCGACAATTTCCAGCCCCGATCTTCCGCGGCTTTGGCGGCGTCGGTGATTGCTTTCTTTTCGGCAGCAGAGAGTTTGTCAAAAGCGGCCTTGTTCACGATTACGATGTTGCGCGGCAACCAAGCCTGCGTGTCGATGTAATGCGTCAGATAATCCTGCGACTTGGTGTCGACGCCGGTGGAGGCCGAGGTGATCATCACGTCGACACGGCCGGTCGCAAAGGCGGTCGGAAGATCGGGCACTTCGATCTGGGTCGGCACCGCACCGGCCAGCGCAGCGATGCGGCCGATCATTGCGTTGTACGTGCGGAATTTGAGACCCTTGAGATCGTCAACTGACTTGATCTCGCGTTTGGCGTAAAGACCCTGCGGCGGCCACGGCACCGAGTACATCAGGATCAGGCCTTCGGATGCGAGCTGCTTTTCCAGATACGGCTTTTGCGCCGCATAGAGTTTTCGCGAGGCATCGTAGCCGGTGGCAAGAAATGGCACCGAGTCGAGCCCATATACCGCCGCCTCGTTGGACGACAGAGATTCGAGCATTTCACCGATCGGCGTGGTCCCTTGGCGGACGCTGCGCTTGATTTCGGCATGCTTGATCAGTGAGCCAGCCGAGTGGATCGCGATTTTTAGGGAGCCGTTGGTCGCCTTGTCGACGTCGGCTGCGAACTGCATGATGTTGCGGGTGTGGAAATTGCCGTCCGGGTACGGCGTCGGCATGTCCCATTTGGTTTGTGCTGAAGCAGCAGTCGTAATGCCGCCGGCAAGCATCAAGCCCGCGCACACTCGGACGAAATTCTTCATAGATCCCTCCACCATTTCTCCGGCATTGTAACGATACGAGCATGGAGCCAATCCTATGACGCTGGCAAGGCCATGCCCGCAAAGGTTGCTCAGGCCGGATCGACGCCGTTCGCTCTGAGCGTCGGCGCCGCAGCGGGCGCGGTGAGGAAACGGATCAGCGCCTGCGCCGCATCGCGATTCTTTGCGGAGGCGCTCAAGCCTGCCGCAAAACCGATTTCGGTCTGCAGTTCCTGTGGAATCGGCCCAACCAAATCGACGCCAGGCACGCCGGTGATGCGCGTCGCCACCACGACGACCATGTCGGCTTCGCCGCGCGCGACGACTTCGACCGTATCTTCGGCCGCCATCGGCTTGAGCTTGTCCTGCATCTCGGCCTTGATGCCGAGCCGATCGAGCAGGCTGACAAAATAGAGTCCGCTCGCGCCCTTGCCTGGATAGGCAACGGCTTTCGCCGCCAGCAGCGTGCGCTTGAAGGCTTCCGCCGACGAGATATCGGGTTTCGGCGCACCCTTGCGGACGGCAAGCCCCAGGCCGGAGCGGCCGATATCAGCACGGCTGCCCGCGACCAGTCTGCCGCCCTTGATCAACGCATCGATCACCGGCGGATTGAGCACCGCAACGTCAAAAGCCTCACCGGCTTCTATTTTCTTTTTCAGGTCGGCGTTGACCTCGAAATGCAACTTGATCGTGTTGCCGGTGGCGCGCTCGAACTGCGCGCACAATTCCTGGACCGCCGCTTTGGCCCCATTGCCGCTCAAAATCCGGAGTTCGGCGGCATGCACCGTCGAGGCGGCAACAAGCAATGTGGCAATCGAAACGAACAGCGCCCTCATAGCCCACCAATTTTTTCGCAACTGTCAGCCTAACAGGCTTGTTTCACCCCTGACAGGCCGGACATAGTGGTATCTCAGTTTTCGAATACGACACATGGCGAGAAAAACTTCCCGGCAAATTTGGGACTTTTGGATCGATCGCGGCGGCACGTTCACCGACGTGGTGGGGCGCCGCCCGGACGGATCGCTGGTCGCGCACAAGCTCCTGTCGGAAAATCCCGAAGCCTATTCTGACGCAGCGGTACAAGGCATTCGCGACCTGCTCGGCCTGAAGCCGGGGGAAGCAATACCGGCCGGGCGCGTGGGCGCGGTGAAGATGGGCACGACGGTTGCCACCAACGCGCTGCTCGAGCGCAAGGGCGAACGCACCGCGCTGCTCATCACCAGGGGTTTCCGCGATGCGCTGAAGATCGGCTACCAGGCGCGACCGAAGATCTTCGCCCGTCACATCATCAAGCCCGACATGCTCTATGAGCGCGTGGTCGAAATCGACGAGCGCGTGCGCGCCGACGGCGCGGTGGAACGCGAACCCGATCTTACGGCGGTGCGCGCGGATCTGAACGCTGTCATGGCCGACGGCATCAAGACGGTCGCGATCGTCTTCATGCACGCCTACCGCTACCCGGATCACGAAAGAAAGGTCGCGGCGCTCGCCCGCGACATGGGTTTTGCGCAAGTCTCGGTCAGCCACGAGGTCTCGCCGCTGATCAAGCTGGTCGGCCGCGGCGACACGACGGTGGTCGATGCCTACCTCTCGCCGATCCTGCGGCGCTATGTGGCGCAGGTCGACAAAGATCTCGATGCAAAACATTCGGCCGCGCGCTTGATGTTCATGATGTCATCCGGCGGGCTGACGGCCGCCGAACTGTTCCAGGGCAAGGATGCGATCCTGTCCGGTCCGGCCGGCGGCGTTGTCGGAATGGCGGAGACCGGGAAGCAGGCCGGACTGAACCGCCTCATCGGCTTCGACATGGGCGGCACGTCGACCGACGTGTCGCATTTCGACGGCGAGTACGAGCGGGCCTTCGAGACGGAAGTCGCCGGCGTGCGTATGCGCGCGCCGATGATGCTGATCCACACCGTCGCCGCCGGTGGCGGCTCGATCCTGCATTTCGACGGCGCCCGCTTTCGCGTCGGTCCGGATTCGGCGGGAGCCAATCCCGGCCCGAAGTGCTACCGGCGCAACGGACCGCTCGCCGTCACCGATGCCAATGTGATGGTCGGCAAGCTCATACCGGATTTCTTCCCGAAGATTTTCGGGCCATCGCAAAATCTGCCACTCGATGCGCATGCCGTGCGCATGGCCTTCACCGACCTCGCCCAGCAGGTCGGCGGCAGAAAGCCCGAAGATGTGGCCGACGGCTTCATCAAGATCGCCGTCGAGAACATGGCCAATGCGATCAAGAAGATTTCCGTACAGCGCGGCTATGACATCACGCGCTACGCGCTCAACTGCTTCGGGGGCGCGGGCGGCCAGCACGCCTGCCTGGTCGCCGACGCGCTCGGCATGACACGTGTGCTCATTCATCCCTTCTCGTCTCTGCTGTCGGCCTACGGCATGGGCCTCGCCGACATCCGCGCCTCGCGCGAGCAGGCGATCGAACTTCCCTTCGGCGGCAAGGCCTTCAAGGCGATCGCGCGTGTCGGGAAACGGCTCGGAAAAGCGACCAAAGACGAGGTCGAAGGCCAGGGTGTGCCCGCCGGCAAGATCAAGGTCTTTGTGCGCGCCCATGTTCGTTACGCCGGCACCGATACCCCGCTCGTGGTGCCGGCCGGCAGCGGCGCCGCGATGAAGCGCGCGTTCGAGAAGGCGCACAAGGCGCGCTTCGGTTTCATCGACCGGACAAAACAGATCGTTATCGAAGCCGTGTCGGTCGAAGCCGTCGGCGGCGGCGCAAAATTCAGCGAAAGGGCGGCCCGGCGGTCGCGTGCCGCGCTGCCGAAACCTGCACTGCGGACACAATTCTTTTCCAGCGGCGACTGGCACAAGGCCAACGTCTATACGCGCGACCAGTTGAAGCCCGGGTCCCACGTCAAGGGCGCCGCCATCATCATCGAGCCGCACCAGACCATCGTGGTCGAGCCGGGTTGGCAGGCCGAGTTGACCGCGAAAAATCATCTTGTTCTCACGCGCGCCAGCAAGCTCAAGCGGGCGCATCCAGTGGGCACCCGTGCCGACCCGGTGATGCTGGAGGTGTTCAACAATCTTTTCATGTCGATCGCCGAGCAGATGGGCGTGTCGCTGCAGAACACCGCCTATTCGGTGAACATCAAGGAGCGTCTCGATTTTTCCTGCGCGGTCTTCGCCGACGACGGCACCTTGGTGGCGAACGCGCCGCATCTGCCGGTACATCTCGGGTCGATGGACCGCGCGGTCGAGACCATCATCCGCGAAAACAAGGGCCGCATTCGGCCGGGCGACATTTACGCGATCAATGCTCCCTATAATGGCGGCACGCATCTGCCCGACATCACCGTCTGCACGCCGGTGTTCGACGACAAGAAGAAATCGATTCTCTTCTGGGTCGCATCGCGCGGGCATCACGCCGATGTCGGCGGTATCTCGCCGGGCTCAATGTCTCCCAATGCGACGACGATCGAGCAGGAAGGCGTCTATATCGACAACTTCAAGCTGGTAGATCGCGGCCGCTTCCGCGAGACGGAGCTGCGGGCCCTGCTCACCGGCGCGCGCTATCCGGCACGCAACCCGATCCAGAACATCAATGACATGAAGGCACAGATTGCCGCCAACGAGAAGGGTGCAGCCGAGCTGCGCAAGATGGTGCAGCATTTCACGCTCCCGGTTGTCGAAGCCTACATGCAGCATGTCCAGGACAATGCCGCGGAAAGCGTGAAACGCGTGCTCGACCGCCTGCCCGATTCCGAATTTTCCTACGAGATGGATCAGGGCACGGTGATCAAGGTCAAGCTGACGATCGACAAGGCCCGGCGTGAAGCGACCGTTGATTTCACCGGCTCGTCGGAGCAGCAGCCGACCAATTTCAACGCGCCCGAGCCGGTCGCACGTGCCGCCGTGCTTTACGTCTTTCGCGTGATGGTTGACGACGAAATTCCGATGAACGCGGGGTGCCTGAGGCCGATCCGGCTCGTGATCCCGAAGCGCTCCCTGCTCTCACCGGAATATCCCGCGGCCGTCGTCGCGGGCAACGTCGAAACCTCGCAGGCGGTGACCGATACACTGTTCGGCGCGCTCGGTGCCCTCGCAGCCGCGGAGGGCACCATGAATAACGTCAATTTCGGCAACGCCAAATATCAGTACTATGAGACGATCTGTTCCGGCTCGCCGGCGGGTCCCGGCTTCAACGGCACTGACGCCGTGCACACGCATATGACCAATACCCGCCTCACCGATCCGGAGGTGCTGGAGTTTCGCTATCCCGTCGTGCTTGAGGACTTCCACATCCGCCCCGGCTCGGGCGGGCGGGGCAAGTGGCACGCAGGCGATGGCATCCGCCGCACCATCCGGTTCCTCGAAAAAATGGAATGCACGATCCTGTCGGGACACCGGAGGGTGCCGCCGTTCGGCCTGGCCGGCGGCGAAGCGGGCCAGGTCGGCGAAAACTGGGCGCGGCGCAAGGACGGCCGCATGGAGAAGCTGCAGGGGTGCGACGCTACCGTCATCGACGAAAACGAGGCCATTATCATTCAAACGCCGACCGCCGGCGGCTACGGGACCCCCGAAAACCGCTAATTGAATCGACCGGCTGCGCCGGCCGTTAAGCATGCGCTTCGGCCGTGCTTGATTTTGACCCCTGCGACGCCGAGTCTTTCCAGTATGCGCAAAACGATTCTGACAACTCTGCTCGTGACCGCGCTCGCCGCGCCGACGCTTGCGCAGAGCTACCCTGTGTCCGGCAAGTGGGGCGTGAGCAATAGCTCCGAAAAAGGCCCGATCGACTGCACCGACAACCGGCGCGTGATCGACTTCAGCGGCAATCAGCGAACCGACAGCAACGGCGGCGTGCCGGAATACCGGAACAAGTCCGTACAGAGTGTCGGTCAGTCGGACTATCGCATCGTCGATGAGTTCAGCAACGCGCAGGTCAGCGCCGGCCAGAGCGAATACACGCTGCGTAAGATCGATTCCGACCGTATCGTGATGAATCAGTCCGGCACCGCGTTGAACCTGCAGCGCTGCAAGTAACGCCAGCGCCGTTTCCACACAGTTCGGATCAGTTGCGCGCGATGATCTCGCGCTCGCCGCGATGCACCGGCGTTGCTCTTGTGATTTTGCCAGAGCCGCGCCGCATCAGAATCGACGGGCGGCGCTTTTTCAAAGTGCTTCTGCGGCGTCGGCGTGGCCGGGGCCGCTCGATGCGCAAGTGCCCAAGCTGCGCACTCGCGGAGTTGGCAACGGAATTGGCGAGCAACAACGGCACGTCGAGCACCTCGCTCCAGGCCCGCCATTCGGCAAGTGCCTCGTCCGGTCGCGACGTCAAGTAGAGCGGCAGTGTCAGTGATGGATCGCTGTGTTCCAGGACGATTGCGAGCAGGTCTGCTTCACCGCCCTCGCCCGGCACCAGCTGCAATGAGATGCCGTCGAAAGCCTTCACGGGCATGTTGAGCGCCATGCGCATGCCGGACAACGAGCGCCTCAGCACCACGCGTTCGCGATGAAGCTCGATGTCCCGCACCCGCCCATCGGCGGCGGCATCGCTCGCGCAAAACCGCACGGGCAGGCCGAAGGGGTCGAGC
>DASSYU010000467.1:0-3569 GCA_035703125.1 Pseudolabrys sp.
GTCGATCTCGCACGCAACATGCGCATGGATGTGGTTGCGGAGGGGGTCGAGAATTTCGAGCAGGTCATGCATTTGCGTACGCTTGGCGTGCGTGCGGCGCAGGGTTACGTCTTCGCACCGCCTTTGCCTGGAAGCTCGTTCCTGCAGCTCGTTGAAGCTCTCGACCCGTTACAACCGGCCGGACTCGAGTTCGGCGGTGCCGAGCGCATGGCTGCGTCTGCTTAGAAGCAATTGTCGACGATTTGCCGATATGAAAAGGGGCGGCCTCGCGGCCGCCCAGTCAAAACGCCACGCGGGAGGAACCTCTGTACGGGTCGACAAGATCCGCCGACCCACGTGACCGAATGCTGTGTTGATAATCCGTCATGCACACGCCGATTCGTCAATCGAATTTTTCAAAATTGTGACAAAAGATTTTCGCTTGCGCGCGGAGGGCAGCTCGACGATCCGGCGATTCGTCCGGGCTATGCGCCCGCCAATTCTCTTTCGATGGCTGCGATCACGAGCGGATCAGTCGGCTCGACCGCCGAGGGGAAAGTAGCCCTGAGTTGGCCATCGCGGCCGATGAGATACTTGTGGAAATTCCAGCGCGGCGCTTCGCGGGGTCGATCGGCCGCCGCCCATCTGAAGAACGGATGGGCGTCCTTTCCCTTCACGGCAACTTTTTCGGTGATCGGAAAGGTGACGTGGTACGTCCCCTGGGCGGTTGCATGAATCTCGCTCTTGCCACCTGGCTCCTGCCCCCCGAAATCGTTCGACGGCACACCCAGCACGACCAGCCCGCGGTCGCGGTAGCGCGTCCAGAGTTGCTGGAGCCCCGCATATTGTGGGGTGTAGCCGCATTGGGAGGCCGTGTTGACCACCAGCAACGGGTGGCCCGCATAGGACGAGAGCAGGATATCGTCCCCATCGAGACCCTTGAACGTGAAGGCGTAGGCCGTCACGCGGCTCATGCCGGTTGCCTGGGACGTTCGGGCACCGAGTCCCGTGAGGGGGGCGGCGGCGAGTGCAATGAAATGTCGGCGGTCGATCATGCCGGCACTATAGCGTGCCGGCATTCAGCCTGCCGCGCAAAATTCCGTGAAAAAAGTACGGCCAATCGGCACAATTTAAGCCGCGGCTATGCGCACCGTGGTCTCGAATGACGTGCCGCAGGCATCGCATTGCCACAGGTGGCGCACGCGACTCCCGTCGAGGCATTCGGACCATTCGGGAATGTAGAGGCGCTCACCGCACTGGGCGCATTCAATCACTGGTCGCGAGCGCGCAAACTTTGCGATATCGCGGGACACTTCCATGGGCCTTCCTCCCGACCTAACTCTGACGTGGCCCCGCACCCCTCGCGGTTTATGTGCTTCGACCGTAGAGCAACGGTCGCGCGCGAATGAAGCAGGAGCGTTGACGTACCTTGCCTGCGGCTCATGAATTTTTTGCGGCAGAATGATCAACTCGAATTAAAAATTTTCGAGCTGGTTCGATTTTGAATTTACTGCGCTGCATCAAAGCGTGATGTCGAATTTTCCCAGTGTCCAGATTGTCACAAGATAAAGCGTGAAAGTGAGGACGCAGCACACTGCAAGTGTTGACCAAAAACCGATTCCGTGCCGCAGCATTATTGGCATCACAAGAAACATCGGAAGCGTTGGAAGGACGTACCAGAACGTTGACTGCGCATGCGCTGCAATGCGCTCGGCCTCGCTGGTATCATGCCACAGCCACAAAATGCCAAGGATTGAAACCAGCGGCAGCGAGACGATCAGTGCACCAAGGGTCGGCGAGCGGCGCGCCACTTCCGAGACGACGGCGATGATGAGACCGGACAACGCGGCTTTGACGGCCAGATAGAGCATTTGAGCCTCCGTCGGATGGAACCCGGAGCTTGCGCTGCGTTAGGCTATAGGCTCAAAAGAGGGATAACCATGCGCGTTGTTCGTCGAATTTTCCAACGGATTCGGAAGCAGTGGAATGCACTTTGAGTTGGAGGCAAAATACGCACTTGTGATGGGATGCCGGCTCAAGAGGATTCTACGTGAGCCAGAAGACCCTCGAGAAACCGCGGACCAAAGTAAAAACAAAGACGCAGCGGCCGCCGCTGTGGAAGGTCATTCTGCTCAACGACGACTACACCCCGCGCGAATTCGTCGTCTTGGTTCTTAAGGCCGTCTTTCGGATGAACGAAAGTCATGCCTACAAGGTCATGATGACGGCGCACCAGAAGGGCGCGTGCGTCATCGCGGTCTACACACGTGACGTCGCTGAAACCAAGGCGAAGGAGGCGACCGAGATGGGCCGCGCGAAGGGCTATCCACTTTACTTTACTACCGAGAAGGAAGAGTAGCGCCATTCGTCGCATCGGCGAAAGAAGCGGTAGACTTCCGGAGCCCGCAGCCAGATGAGCTCATGTGTCAGGCCGCCGTGCCGGCTGTGATGCGATCCTGGAGCGACGGAAGACAAATTCCGCTCTAAATCCGGCTGAATAGGGCTGTTTTCACCATCCGACCGCGAACTGGGCGCTGCCGCGGGTAGCCGGGAGCTTTTTTGCGCCCATGCCTTGAACCGGGATGCGGATTATTGAATGATAATTTTATGAAAAGGATCCCATTTGCGGTGGCTGCCGTGGCAGTCCTGTTTCTCGCCCAGCCTGGCACTGCCGTGTCCGGGCCTGGCGGCGGGAAGGGCGGGTCGGGTTTTAAATCTGGCGGCCACGGCCATCACGCGATGAACAACAAAGGCCATTGGTGGAAGAACAACAACAATGGCTGGTGGTACGCGACGAATAACGGCCAGCTTTGGTGGCAGAACAACAAGTCGTGGTACGCCGGCTATGGCGGCGTATACGCGACACAGCCTGCCGTTACCGAAACGGTTGCTGTGCCGGTCGCAGTCGCAGTCGAAGTATCGCGGCCATGCCAGCGCGTCCAGCAGCCGATAACAGTCCGGTCTGAAGATGGCGGCGAGCGCGTCGTCTCAGTCACGCGCTGCCAGAACTGAGCCCCGGTAACCATTGCACTTAACGCTAACGCGCATTTTGTGCGTTCGGTTGATTTGTCGCGCGTGTGCCCCTTGGTATCTTTATCGCGAAACTCGTCTGGAGCAGGCCGATGCTTGAAAAACGGAAAACCGCCCGCTCGCGCACGCTGCTTGGCGGCGTGATCGCATTCAACAATCGTGCATCGACGATGGGTTGCCAGGTGCGCAATCTGTCGGTCGGCGGCGCCAAAGTCACGTTCAACAACACCGCCGTCGTGCCGGATCAGTTCGATCTGAAGATCGCGCGTAAGGAGCGTTCATTTCGCGCCCGCATGATATGGCGCGCGCCGAATGAAGCCGGCGTCGCATTCCTGAGCGAATACAACCAGGATGTGCCGGTACCGCTTCGAATGGGCGAAGCGGCCGCGTGAAAAAGCAGCCCTGCGCAAGCGCGTCGCCCAGCTGAGCGGACGCGGCGGCGTCTAGGCCTGACTTTAGTTCTTATTTCGCTTCAATCAGGGCGACCGGCTGGCGTCCGTCGGGTCCTGCCGCGGGCTCGGGCGGTCGTGACGATTGCTGTGCCAGCGCCGCCGGCTGGG
>DASSYU010000593.1:0-9580 GCA_035703125.1 Pseudolabrys sp.
GGTCAGCTTCATCGGGTACTTGAGACGGCGCTCGCCTTGCACGACCTCGCGTATTGCCGCGCCCTTGGCGCAATGCGAGCCGCGGTTGATTGGCGAATCCCAGGCCGGCTCCTGGCCGACCCAGACGTTGTTCGACACTTCGGCCACGACGGTGCAGCCGACCGAGCAGTGCGTGCAGATGTTCTTTCTGATAGTTGCGCCTGCCAAATTGGGCCCCGCCGCCTCGGCCTTCTGCACGGTCGCAAGCGGCAACGCGCCGATGGTGGCAAGACCTGTCGCCACCAGTCCAGACCTGCGCAAGAAGCTGCGGCGATCGAGACCGCCGGCGGTTTGGTTGCCGACCGTCGCTGCGAGATTGCCGCGACGTGTCTGACGTTCTGTTCTCTTGATCAGCACGGCTGCATCTCCCTCACTTCGGATAACGGTTGGTGCGGTAATAGGCTTGCACGTCGGCGGAATTCGCCTGATAGAGAGCCTTCTTCTTATCGGCGGACTCGGCGGCCACAGCTTCCGTGGCGAGCGGCGCGGCCGCAGTCACTGCAAGACCTGCGCCGGCGCCCATCGCGCGCAGGAAGTCGCGACGGCCCAACTTTTGCTTTTCCTGTTCTTTCATCGCCGTTCCCTCCTTGAATTCGTCCATGCGTTTTTGATCCCGTGCCGACCTCTAAGCCGGCAGCTCGAAGGCTTCTGTTTCGATATCCATGAAGATGCGGCCGAGCGATCCCAGCCGCCGGTAGAAATCCGCAGCTTGCGCATTCTCCAGGTCGGTGAAGAAACGCGTGATCCACGGCGCCATATGTTTGTCGAAGATCAGACGATCGGAATCCGGTGGCGCCGGCAGCCGGCGGCTCGCAAGTCCGGACATGATCTCACAAAGGATGCCGGCATGATCTTCGGGCTCGACGACGCCTTCGGCGCGCGCAATGCCGATCTTCGCAAGATCCTCGCGCAGACGAGCGAGCGGACGCTCGTGCAGGAAGCCTGTCAAATAAAATGACCCGTACGGCAACAACTCGCCACGGCCCAAGCCGATGAACAGGTCGAAAAATTCCCGCTCGACGCGCCCGGCGTCGGTTTGCTCGGCGGCTTCGGCGAGCGCAGCGTGCGCCAGACCGAGCGGTGAGGCATCGGCGCGCAACTGGGAAATTCGCGACAGCAATTCCGCATCGGGAGCCCGCGTGAGCAACGCTGCGAGCAGCGCGTATTCCTGCGCACGCGCCGCATCGACTTCGTCAATATCGCCGGCCATCTTTTTTCCGCTGTAGAGATCCGGCCGTAGCACCGCACGATCCACGCCGGTCGCCGCCTCGACGGAAACCACCCGTTCGGCGGGTACCCGTATCCAGTTCGAAACGGAGGGCTGCGAAATACCTATCTGACGCGCGAGTTCGCTCACGCCGCCTGCCGTGCGAATAGCTTCCGAAAGACCCGGATCCCTCATCCGACTCCACTACTTTCGAATTGTGATAATGAAAGCGTATCGGCCCACCGAAGGATGGGTCAATAGCCTGAGGCTATAAGGGCCCGTCAATCTTCCGGATTTTATTGTGGCATCGCGCCGCCGTGGCGCCGTGAAATTTTTTTCTCCGGCGCAGCCTCCGGTGACTCTGTTTGCACTGCAGCATTTTCGTCGCGTTGCGGAACATTCTCAGGTGATGTCGGCGACACCTGTGGCACCTCGGTGACCTCGGCTCGGTTTTGAATTGGCGGAGCAGGCGAATTCGCGACGCGATCCGTTTCGGACTCAGGTGGAGTATCCTGGTGCGGCGTTTCTCCGAAAAGCTCGGAGACCATGCGCCGGACATCGAGGTTGGGGTCGAGGTCCCCGAAGCCCGGAATCCCATCAGGCCCAGCTGCATCCCAATAGTTCTCGGTGGGCCCCATAAAGTCCCGGATGGCCGGGTCAGCCGACCAAGCGCGACGAAGCGCCGCATGTTTCAGCGTCTCCGGTACGCCGGCCCGCATGAAAGCCGTGATGTCGGTCTCCGCACTGATCGTTTCGATCGGTGGCAGGCTTTCCACGTCGAGCTTCGAGCTAGGCGCATCCGGCGCGGAATCCGGTCTGACCGATTCGTTTTCCGGTGCAGGTTCCGCACGCGCCTCGCTTGCTTTTTCTTCTTTATCTTTGCTTTCGTCGGCCTCGCGCTTGCGGCGCGACCAGCGGCTGAGAAAGTTGTCCGGATCGTTCATTTGCGATCCTCCCGTGCCGACGGGCCGCGCCGTGCGAGGGCATCGGGATTTGCACGATCGCGTTTTCGTTTCACGAACACCTGCTCAACATGGTGCTCGGCAACGAAGGCTGCAATCGCTTCCTGCATCGGCTTCGGCATCGCCACGGTCTCCACCAGATTGACTCCGGTTTCGGTCATGGCCTCACCTTCGGCGGGGTCGGCCGTGACTGACGCCAGCTCGTAAGGTGGATCGCCTTCGACCGGGCGCAGGATGATCCAGAGCAGCGGTGTCTTCAGACACAGATTGTCGCGGTAGTTGGCCGTCTCCGTCCGGTAGAGCTCGACATTCGTTGCGCCGACATAGAATGTCGCACGGTCACCATCCTCGGAGAGCTTGGTCCATGGCGGCGTGTCTGGGACGCCTGTCAATACGCCCGACGGCCGCCAGTAAAAGTCAGCCCATGGACTGGCGCTTTTGCTGCGCTCGACGAGAACGCCGACAGGAATGGTTTCGAGCGAAATCGAATTCAACTGACCGCCTCCAGATGCTGCACCGGCAATCCGGTCAGCAGGTTTTGCGGCTTCATGCGGATCGTCTTGTCGCCCGTCATCGCCAAGATCAAATAGACCGGATCGCCCCTGACCCTCTCGACCATCAACGACGGATCGGAGAATGTCAGGCGGAACAGACCGACCACGCGCGCCAAAGCCGCTTCGTCGATTTCTTCACCGTGCCAGAGCTTATCACCGATCCTGGTCGCGTCGGCATCGAGGCCGACATACCAGGTAAGATCGACATTCTGCAGCTCGAGCAGTGCTTCGATGCGGACGTTTATGCCGAGCAAATGGGCGATCCAGCGCTGCATCGCCTGTGCCAGCGCATCAAGCCCTTCACGTCCGGCCGTCAGATCGAGCGCCATGTCGAACTGATCACTTCGATCCCAGTAGCTGTCTGCGTTCTCTTTGTTGATGACGTCGATTTCAGACTCGGCCGGAATTCCCAGCATAGAAACCAAAGGCGTAACCGGCGCAGTATTGACGCCACCTATCGTTTCTTCGTCCGCCACGATCAACGATCCTTCGTGCAAGGTGACCCGCTGCGTGCGGAAGAAAAGCTCGGCGGCGCGCAACACTCGCGCATCCTCGGCCCCGTCCAGCGCGTTGCGCAGGATTACGTGCACAAGCTGATTGATGAAAATCGGCGGAACGTTGCCAAAACCGCCACGCACCAATTCCCTGAACGCCGCCTCCAGCGTGGCATGACGCACCAGGCGGTCGCGAAATGCGATCATCAGCTTCCAGTTTTCCCGCGCATCCATATCGGCGATCGCGTCGATATCCGATGCCGACACCGGCATGCGCGGGTCGGTCAGCAGCGCGGCATGTAGCGTGCGCTCGACCGCACAGGCTTCGGCCGGCGGAATCAGCTCCGGACGCGCCAGGTATAACTTTAGAAATTCATCGGTGACATGCAGGCCGCCATCCGAGCCGCGGTCAAGCAAATGGTGGCCGCTGGAGATCCAGAAGTCCTTCATTTGCGCTCCCGGTCCGCCATCGTAATCAGGCTGACGTCTTCGGCAGGCTGCTCGTCCTCGCCTTCGACCTCGAGGAATGAGAACGCGCGTGCAGGCTTTGCCCCGCTACGCGGACGCAATGTGCGAAACGATTCGCGCACGGCGCCGTCTTCAAATATGCGATGCACCGCGATCAACGTATCGGACGGCTGGTTGCAGAGGGATTCGGCGAAAGCGATCTCTTCTTCTGCCGCCGCGACTGCGTCGTCTCTGGTCGGCGCGCCGAACTTTGACATCAGCTGCTCGGCCAGTCTGTCGACCAGTGCCAGCCGGTCGCTCTCGGTTGCATCAACGATTTGCACGAGCGTCGACCATCCAAGTGTCGACACGCCGAGAAAACCGCTGCGGAAAGCCGTACGCGCCTTGCCATCGAGCATCGCGGGGTCGCTGTTCCAGAACGCGAACGCTCCGGACACGGCCCACTCGCCCGGCTCGGCCGCCTGTTCGAACACAAAAGTATCGGACGGATCGAGCCGTATGGTGCGCAGGAGCTTCACGAGCGCGGGCCCCTCGCCTGCGGATCGAACCAGGCCGGCTCGGCGAGCTTGGGCAGGAATTTCTTGCGTGTGACTTCCGTCTTGCCCATGCGGCGGATCAGGAGATCACCGTTGTCATCGATATCGCGCCGCATGCCCTGCTCGCGCGGCATCCGCTCGATGTAGCTCTTTGCCACTGCGCTGAAACCGTTCTCCTGCCAGGAGTCGATGGCGCGCATGAAATTGCGGGCGAAACTTTCCACCAATTGGCTCGACATCACGTCGGTGAAGCCTTCCTCCTCAAGCGCCGTCACAAGTGGATTCAATCCTGGCTCCAGTCCGGACATCGACACCGTGCGGACCATGCCGCCGAACACCAGCCATTCCGGCGTTTGATCCTCTTCGAGATCGCGTGGCCAGGCCAAGCGTCCACCGCCGACCAGACCTTGATTGACCAAAAGCGAGTCCGGCCAATCGATCGTGATGGACGTGTCCGGTTGCGCATGAGCCGCGAGCGCTTCAGCGAGCGCTGCCATGCCCGCATAAAATGCACGCCGCGCGCTGAGCAGCGGTTCATCCGGTTCGAGAACGAGCGCAAATTCGGCGAGATCGAAGCGCCCGACGTAGACAAGCGTCCCCGCGCCCTGTTCACCTGCGATCGATATTGCATGGGTGAAAGCGTCTCCCATTTCCCGCAAACGAACGGCGGAGAAAGGAGGCGGCAATACCAGTTCCGTTGTGAGCGCGGTTCGCGGGCGAGCTGGTGTTTCCAGCGGCATGGATCTCGCTCTACCTTTCTTATTTGAATACATATAATTATAGCGTTGGAAGGTCCCGAGGCCAGACCCGCGGCCACCGGGAATACCGCGAAAGGCAGAGCTAGATCTGCTTTCGGCCCTTGGATTGGCGGGACAAGCAAAAAGGTTAATGACCCCGATGGCCGAACGGCCGCGAAACATCCTGATCTGCTCCTGCGAAAACACCATGCCGCTCGACGGCGAAAAGGTGCGCCGCATCTGCCGCGACTCCGTCGTGATCGAAGGCCGGCAGCTCTGCCGTGCCGAGCTCGACCGGTTCCGCAAGGCAGCCGGCGAGCCGGTTCTGGTCGCCTGCACGCAGGAAGCCCCATTGTTCAGTGAAGTTGCGGAAGAGAGCGGGGCCAAGGCTCCCACGTTCGTCAATATTCGCGAAACCGCCGGATGGGCCAAAGACGCCGCCAAGGCCGGACCGAAAATGGCTGCGTTGATTGCGGCAAGTGCCTCACCAGTGCCAGACGTGCCATACCTGCCATTGGCTAGTGCTGGCGTCACACTTCTTTATGGCGGAGACGAGCGGGTCATCGAGGCGGCTGATCTGCTCAAGGAGCACCTCGACGTTACCGTACTGATCAAGGCGGGTGCCGAGCTCTCGCCACGGCGCGTGACCGAATTTCCGGTGGTGAAGGGCGTCATCCGTGCCGCGAAAGGCTATCTCGGCGCATTCGAAGTCACGGTCGATGACTATGCAGCGCCCGCGCCATCTTCGCGCGGCGCTTTTGCATTCGGCACGGCGAAAAACGGCACGGTGTCGCGATGCGATATTCTGATCGACCTTTCCGGCGGGCCGTCATTATTTCCTGCTGCCAATCTGCGCGACGGTTACCTGCGGGCCGATCCGGGCGATCCGGCTGCCGTTTTGCGCGCGGTGCTCAAAGCGCGCGACCTGACCGGCACATTCGACAAGCCGCGCTATATCAATTTCACGGAAGACCTGTGCGCGCATTCGCGGTCGAAGATCGTCGGCTGCAGACGTTGTCTCGATCTCTGCCCGGCCGGCGCGATTACGCCCGACGGCGATCATGTCGCAATCGACGCGTACATCTGCGCTGGGTGCGGCCAATGCGCTGCTGCCTGCCCGACGGGCGCCGCTGCCTACGCGCTGCCGCCCTCGGACGCACTGTTGGAAAAAATGCGGGTTCTGCTTGCCGCCTATCGTGAGGCCGGGGGCACGCAGCCCATCGTCCTGTTTCATGACGCCGAGCACGGAAGCATGTTGATCGATGCGCTCGCGCGACATGGCGACGGACTTCCGGCAAACGTGCTGCCCGTCGAGGTCAACGAGGTCACGCAGGTCGGACTGGAGTCCGTCGCGGGCGCCATTGCCTATGGCGCAACCGCGGTGCGAATGCTGGTCCGCGCCAAGCCGCGCCATGATATTGCCGGCTTGCAAAAAACGATTGCGTTGGCGGAGCCGATCCTTGCCGGCCTCGGCTTCAATGGCGCGCGCATTGCAACGATTGAGACCGACGATCCCGATGCGCTGGGCGATACCCTGCGGGCGACACCATCTCTTCCGGCGACGGCGAAGCCCGCGTCGTTCGCGGCAACCGGCCGCAAACGCGAGGTGATGCGGCTCGCGCTGCGGGAGCTGCACGTGGCCGCGCCGGCGCCCGTCGACATCGTGCCGCTACCTGCCGGCGCACCATTCGGTACCGTCGAGGTCAATATCGAGGGCTGCACTTTATGTCTCTCCTGCGTCTCGGCCTGCCCGACCGGCGCGCTGTCGGACGATCCTGAGCGGCCGATGCTGCGCTTCGCCGAGGATGCCTGCGTGCAGTGCGGCCTGTGCAAGGCGACGTGCCCGGAAAAAGTCATCAGCCTGAAGCCGCAGATCGATTTCCGCGCCGCCACTGCCATGAGCCGCATCATCAAGCAGGAGGACCCGGCCGAGTGCATCCGGTGCGGGAAGCCATTCGGCGTGAAGAGCTCCGTCGAGCGCGTCATTGCCAAGCTCGAAGGCAAGCACTGGATGTATAAAGACTCGAAGAAGCGCCTCGACGTCATCCGCATGTGCGACAATTGCCGCGTCGAAGCGATGGCGGAGGAGCAATTCGACCCGTTCGGCGCCCCGCACCGGCCCCCGGTGCGCACCACCGAAGACTATTTGCGCGAGCGAAAGGAAAAGGGCGAAAGCTAGCTACTTTTGCGTGGCCTTCGCCAGGAAATCCACCAGCGCCTTGCGGTCTTCCACCGATCCGATCGTCTGCTCCGGCATCTTGGTGCCGGGCGTGTAGCTCGCCGGCCCGACCTCGAACAGCTTCGACACGGTTTCCGGCGTCCACACGATGTCGAGCTTTTTCAGCGCCGGTGAGAAATTGTAGCCGGGCAGTGTCGCGATGCGGCGCCCGAATATTCCGGACAAAGTGGGCCCGGCCTTGTTGCCTTCGTCGGAAGACAATGTGTGGCAGGCGATACAGGCGCGGAAGATCTCGGCGCCATGATCGCCGGCATAGGGCGCAAGCGGATCGTCCGGCGTGCCGACCACCGCTGCCCCGATCGGTTCGCCGTTCGACGCATCCCAGCGGCGGATCATCCGGTCGGCGCCGCCGGTGAGCAAAGTGCGGTTGTCAGGGAAAAACGCCACCGACCAAACCGGCAGGCCGGGGCCGACAAGCGTGTGCGCTAGCTTGCGCGATTTCCGCTCGATGAGCGCAACGGTGCCGCGAATGCCGGCGGCCGCAACGAGATTTCCATCAGGCGAAATGGCAAGGGCAATGACGGGATTGGGCGAAGCGTCAACCTCGCCAAGTGTTTCGCCGGCGGGTGACAGAAAGTAGACCTTGCCATTCGCACCCGCCGTCGCGATTTCGCCGTCGGGTGCGACGGCGACGGCATTGAGCGGCGTCGGCAATGTGCGAACGACGGCGCTGCCGCCCGCGAGCGGCCAGATGCGCAGCGTCGCATCGTAGCCCGCGCTCACCACACTTTTCCCATCCGGCGTGAACGCAACGCCATTGACGTTCTGCCCGTGGCCATCGAGCACCCGCACCGTCCCGCCATTCACCGGCCACAGGCGGACGCTGTGATCCCATGACGCCGACGCAACCATACTGCCATCCGGCGACACCGCGAGATTGGAAACAGGGCCGGAATGGCCATCAAAGACTTTCTCCGGCTGCGTCTGACCGGCAGACCAGACTGCGATGTGCGCATCCGCCCCGGCTGTTACGACGCGTCCGTCCTTGAGATAGACGATGGCATTCACCGCGCCATCATGAAAGCGAAGAACCTGCTCGGCCGTATTGCGGGATAGCGACCAGCGAATCGCAGACGTGTCGAAGCTGCCGGAGATCGCGTGGGTCCCGTCGGGCGAAATGGCCAGCGCCTTCACCGGACCCCCGTGACCGCGCAATTGTGCGTGCGCAGGGGTGAGTGCGAGCGGGCACAGGAGCAAGCCGAGGCAGAGATGCTTCGTCCAAAAGGCCATAATGATCCAATACAAAGTATTGGTCTGAGTTTAGGACATTTTGAGGCAGTCCGGTGCCGTTTTCCGCCTCACTTTCGCGTTGTCGTAAATGAGGCTTGGATAGATCGGGCCACATGGCGGTTAACCGATACGATACGATCGTCCGCTACGACGGTTTCCGCCCTACAAGGAAATCGGCGGCTCACGCTCCTCGATGCGTCTTCTTTCATACAACCTTCGCAATGCGCACATTCGCGAGGAGGCTGTTTCGAACAACTGGGGCTACCGGCGCGATGCCGTGGTCGACCTGATCAAAAAAGAAAATCCCGACGTGCTCGCCCTGCAGGAAGATAGCAGCGAACAACTGGACTACGTCCGGTATGCCTTGAAGGAATCGCACAGCGTTTGCCTCGATCCGGCATTCTACGAAGCCGACAGGACCTACAACGCGATTCTGGTCCGAAAGACTTTGAAGGTCGCTGGTGCCGGAGCATTCTGGATATGCGGCGACGGCCAAACGCAATCCAAAATCGACGGGTCGATCTGTTTTCGTCACGCGACCTTTGTCCGGGTGCAGAAGGCGCATGAGTCACTGCTGATCGTCAACGTGCACCTCGATCACGCAGAGGATGCTGCAGTGAAGCAAACGGAGATGAAGGCATTCATCGACTTGCTGGGCGGCGTCGCCGGAGTGCCGCCGACGAAAACGGTCGTGATGGGCGATTTCAACAACGTTCCAAAAATGGAGCCCCATTTCCTGCTCGAGAAATTCGGCATGCGCGATGCCGCGCAGTTGCAAGGCAGCGAAGATGGAACATTCTCGTGCTGGACGAAAGGCTCGCCGTCGTACCGAATCGACTACATCTGGCTGTCGGACGATCTGACGAGCGCACTCGAGACTTATCGAGTCATCGTTGGCGCTTACCCACGGCAAGGCGGCGGGCTCTGCTATGCGTCAGATCATGCCGCCGTGCTGGCGCAACTTGATATCTAGCGGCTTTCAATCAGCCGGCTGCATGCCGAGCGCACGAATGCGTTCGCGCGTCGACTTGTCACGCAACACATCGATAAAGGCCTGCACCGCCGGACGGCTTCGACGCGCATCGGCGACCAGAAAATCGTAGTGCTCCGGCGC
>DASSYU010000469.1:0-14658 GCA_035703125.1 Pseudolabrys sp.
GTCTGAAGGTCAATTCGCGGGTGACCTACGCGGAAGAGATGGGCGAGAAGGGCCCGCAGGCGAGCACCGTCAAACTGATCGAAAAACATAAATTGCGAATATGAGCGAAGCGCGTGTCGCGCCCTTCGGGCAAGCCCATCGCCGTAGCGGCGCGACTGATGTCGGAATTCGCGGCGCGAACTGGGCTTGTTCGCGCGGTTGAGCATCCGCGGCGGTATCTTTGGACCGACGCGTTCGCCGTTTGCAATTTTCTCGAACTGTCAGCGCGCACAGGCGAACAGAAGTATCGGGACTACGCGATCCTGCTGATCGATCAGGTTCACCATGTGCTCGGCAGGTACCGAGAGGACGATGCGCGTAGCGGCTGGATCAGTGGGCTTGACGAAGAGAAGGGACGCCGCCACCCGACAGCGGGCGGGCTGAGGATCGGCAAGGCTCTCAGGGAGCGCAGCGGCGACGAGCCATTCGATGAGCGTCTGGAGTGGGATCGGGACGGCCAGTACTTCCACTATCTGACCAAGTGGATGCACGCGCTCTGTCAAACCTCTTTTTTCGAGTCCAAGCCGGCTTATGCGCGCTGGGCGGGCGAACTGGCATACGCCGCTTATCGGGGGTTTGGCGCCGCGTCCGCATCGGACCGCGGTCTTATCGGTATCTACTGGAAAATGAGCACCGATCTCGCACGGCCGCTTGTTTTTGCGATGGGTTCACATGACGTGCTGGACGGATTCATCACCTTCAGGGAAGTGCAGAATGCGACGCCAACCACGGCAGCCGTCGAAATGAATATTCCGGAAGCAATCGTTTCCCTGGCTGTTCTCACTCAGGACAGGGATTGGGCGACCGATGATCCGCTCGGACTAGGCGGATTGCTTTTCGACGCTTGCCGTCTCTGCCGGTTGTCGGAGAATAGCCATGCCGATGCTGGACTGCTGGAAGCCTTGCTGGATGGTTGCAGCCGTGGACTTGCCAGCTTCCTGCGTGCCCGCCCGCTGGCCAGGGCGGCCTCACACCGCTTGGCGTTTCGAGAGTTCGGCCTGGCGATAGGTCTGAAGGCAGTGGCGGCCATTGCTTATGGAATCAAACAACGCAGTTTCGACAATAGGGTCGCGTTACGCAGGGCGACTGATTGGCTTTTGCGGCATGAATCGCTCGGTGCCGAGATCATCGATGATTGGCTGCCATCTTCACGCCAGCAGGATGAATCCTGGCGCGCTCACCAGGACATCAACGACGTGATGCTTGCAACAGCATTGATACCAGACACATTTTTGTCGGTCGGCCGTCCGGTCAGGTGATCTAATTCGCGGCCTCGGTCGGCAACACAAGGCTGGCAAGGCAGGCTTGCCTTGGGCTGGCGTGCGGACTACCTATTGAAGAGCAATCTCGTGGGGTGTCCGGCATTTGCCGGGCTGAGAGGCGCCAGGCCAACCCAACGAACCTGATCCGGGTCATACCGGCGGAGGGACCAGAGATGCATCGCCCGCAAGCAGCATCGCGCAACGGCGTGGCGCAGGCCGCGCCCGATATTCTCGCGCGGCTGCGCGCGCGCGCTCCCCGGATTCACTGCATCACCAATGCGGTCGCGCAGAATTTCACCGCCAACATGCTGCTCGCGGCAGGCTGTGTTCCCTCGATGACGTTGTCGCCCGAAGAGATCGGCCCATTCGTCGCCGGCGCGCAGGGGCTGCTTGTCAATCTCGGCACCTTCGATGCAGAACGCCGCGAGGCGGCAGAAATCGCGGCGGGAACGGCGACGCAAAAAAGACTGCCCTGGGTGCTTGACCCCGTATTCATCGAACGGGCGCCACCGCGTGCCGCTTTTGCGCGCGAGCTCATCGGCCGCGGCCCGGCGGCCGTGCGTCTCAATCATGCGGAGTTTTCCGCGCTCGGTGGCGGTACGATGACGCGCGAAAACGCAATAGGCTATGCGCGGGCCAAACGCACGGTCGTGGCGCTATCGGGCGAAACCGACCTCATCACCGACGGCGAGCGGGTTGCCGCGGTCGCAAATGGTCATGCGCTGATGGCCAAGGTCACCGCCATGGGCTGCGCCGGCTCGGCAGTCCTCTCGGCCTGTCTCGCGGTCGAGCCCGATGCATTCCGCGCGGCCGTTGCCGCGCTGGTCATCATGGGCGTTGCCGGCGAGCTTGCAGGCGAAAAGTCCGAGGGGCCGGGCAGCTTCGCGGTGGCGATCATCGACGCGCTCCACAATCTCGATGGGCCGACGCTCGTCGCACGCGCAAAGGTGGATTGATGGCCGTCGACCTCAGGCTTTATGCACTTGTTGACCCCGCGGTTGCCGGTGGCCGCACATTGGTCGATCTCGCGCGGCGTCTTACGGCGAGCGCGACGCTGGTGCAGTTGCGCGACAAGCATGGCTCGACCCGGGCCATGATCGAGGAAGCCCGCGACCTGCGCGGCGTTCTGGAACCCGAGGGCATTCCGCTACTGGTCAATGACCGCGTCGACGTTGCGCTCGCCGCCGAAGCTGACGGCGTCCACATCGGCCAGGATGACATGCCGGTACCCGATGCGCGGCTGCTGCTCGGCCGCGGTGCGACCATCGGCCTGAGCGTCAAGACGGTGGAGCAGGCCAAGGCCGCGCCGCTCGAGCTGCTCGACTACGTCGCGATCGGCGGCGTCTACGGCACGACCTCAAAGGAGAATACGAAGGCGCCGATCGGCACCGACGGCCTGCGCGCCATCGCTGACGCGATCCGCGCGCGCAAGGTGAACTTTCCGATTTGCGCCATTGCAGGGATCAACGCGGCAAACGCGGCCGATGTGATCGCCGCGGGTGCCGACGGGGTCGCCGTCATTTCAGCTCTGTCGCTGGCACCCGACCCGGCAAAAGCCGCGCAGGACCTGCGCGCGGCGGTCGATGGCGCGCTGGCGCGGCGGGGACGGCCAGGAGCGCAATCATGACCGCGATCGCCGTCACCATCGCCGGCTCGGATTCGGGAGGCGGCGCAGGAATTCAGGCCGATCTGAAGACGTTTGGGGCGCTGGGCGTCTACGGCGCGTCGGTGATCGTGGCGCTGACGGCACAGAACACGCAGGGCGTCACCGGCATCCATGACGTGCCGTCCGACTTCATCAGGGCGCAGATGGATGCGGTCTTCTCCGACCTCGATGTCGATGCGGTGAAAATCGGCATGCTGTCGCAGGCGGCAAGCATCGAGACCGTGGCAAAAGGCTTGGCCGACCACCGCGCCAAAAACATCGTGCTCGACCCGGTGATGGTCGCAACCTCCGGCGACCGCCTGCTGGCCGCGGACGCGATCGATGCGTTGCGCAAGTTGCTCATTCCGTGCGCCCTCGTGATCACGCCCAATCTGCCTGAAGCGGCCGCTCTCGTCGGGGCGTCACCTGCGCGCAACGAGAAGGAAATGGAAATCCAGGCGCGCGAGTTGCTGGCGCTCGGTGCCCGCAATGTCCTGATCAAGGGCGGCCACGGCACGGGCGACGACAGTGTCGATCTCTTGATCGGGCAGGGCGACGTCGTCCGCCTTTCGGCCAAGCGCATCGAAACCAAAAATCTGCACGGCACCGGTTGCACGCTGTCGTCGGCGATCGCAGCCGGGCTGGCCAAGGGGCATGACCTCAAGGAGGCATGCCGCCAGGCCAAGGCCTATGGTACCGGCGCTATCGCGGCCGCCGCCACGCTCAAAATCGGCCACGGTCACGGGCCGTTGCATCATTTCTATCAGTCAGGGAGAGACGCATGACCACCCGACGCAATTTCACCTTCGGCGCCGGCGTTGCCGCCGGCGTGCTCGCCGCGCCGGCGGTTGCGCGCGCGCAGACGCAGAAATGGCGGATGGTCACGTCCTGGCCGAAGCGGCTGCCCGGGCCAGGCATGTCGGCCGAGCGCATTGCTGAGCGCATTCGCGCGCTCTCCGGCGGCAGGCTCGACATCACCGTTCACGCGGCGGGTGAAATCGTGCCGGCTTTCGAAGTGCTAGGCGCCGTCGGCAACGGCGTCGCCGATATCGGCCACACCGCTTCGTTTTACTGGCAGGGCAAGATGCCGGCTGCCGCCTTTTTCACCACGGTGCCGTTCGGGCTAACGCCGAACGAGCACGTCGCCTGGGTCGATGCCGGCGGCGGGCAGGCGCTGTGGGACGAGCTCTACGCGCCGTTCGGCGTGAAGCCCTTCATGGGCGGCAACACGGGCGTCTGCATGGGCGGTTGGTTCCGGCGCGAGGTGAAAAGCCTTGCCGACGTGCGCGGCCTGAAGCTGCGCACGCTCGGCCTCGGCGGCGAGGTCTACCGCCGCCTCGGCGTCACCCCGCAGACGACGCCGCCGGCGGAAATCCTGGTGAGCCTGCAATCGGGCGTGATCGATGGCGCCGAGTTTGTCGGTCCCGGCACCGATATCGCGCTCGGCCTCTACCGCGTCGCGTCCTCTTATTACTACCCCGGCTTCAACAAACCGAACGGCACCGGCGAGTGCATCGTGGCGCTGAAGTCCTGGAATGCGCTCTCCGACGACCTCAAGGCCATCGTTGCGCATGCCTGCGCGACTGAGGCCAATTACGCGCTCGCCGAGATGGAACGGCTCAACGCGCAGGCGCTCGCCGTGCTGGTGAACGAGCACAAGGTGAAGCTCGCGGCGTTCCCCGATGATCTCATCGATGCCGCGCGCAAGCAGGCAAACGACGTGCTCGCCGAGCTTGCGGGCAAGAGCGCCATCACCGGCAAGGTGCATGCATCTTACGCTGCGTTCCGCGAGCGTACGGCGCCCTGGTCACGGGTGTCGATCGAGTCGGTACTGAGGGCGAGGGGTGCGTAATATTTTGGGAAATGCTTTAGTTCCAGGACTTTGAAGGCAGGGACTATCCGTGAACATCATTGACGGGTTTTTGCTCCACGCCAAGCATCAACCGGCGGAACCAGCGATTTGCGCGCCCGGGTGGAACTTCAACATTGTGAGTTACGGGCGGCTGCTGTCGTTTGCGAACAATGCGGCGGCTCACGCATTGGCGGCGGGGTTGAAGCGCGACAATGTTGTTGCAGTTTTTGCGCAAGATCCAATTTTTCACTGGGCGATTGTCCTCGGGCTGACCCGCATCGGCGTGGTGTCGCTTTCCATCGTTAATGCGAGCTTGCCGATTGGACTGCGCATAGACGCGGTTCTTTCGGACGTGTCCATGCCCTTTGACAAAGCGCAGCGTGTCATCCGGATCGACCAAGCTTGGATCGAGGGTGACGGCAAAGCGCCAGAAATGGATTACCAGCAGAACGGCGGCACCACGGCCCGCATCATCCTCACGTCGGGCACGACCGGCGAGCAGAAGGCCGTGGCGTTAGGCCACGATCTTATCTGGCGGCGCATCCAGACGTATGATTTTGCCTTTGGAAATCGTTTCCCCGCCTGCTCGAGAATATTTGTGGATGTCGGGATCGCGGCAAATAGCGGCTACCTTTGGCCGCTCTACATCCTGTCGCGCGGCGGTACAGTATTCGTCCGCGGCAGCGATCCAGCCGAGACAATGCAGGCGCTTTCGCTTTATGGAGTTCAAGGAATGGTCGCGCCTCCGTCAGGCATGGCTGAGTTTCTCGACTACTATGAGCAATCGCCGGCGTTCCTATGCCCCTTCAACGTCATGCTGTCAGTCGGCAGCAAGCTCGCCACATCGCTGTCAGATCGCGTGCGCGCACGCATGTGTCCGTACGTTGTTCATGGCTACGGGGCAACGGAGGGAAATCCCGTCGCCGGTGCCTATGTTCATCAAACGGCCCACATAAAAGGTGCCGTCGGTTACGTCACGCCCGGGATGATCGTTCAGGCTGTCGACGACAACGGAAAAATTCGTGTGCCTGGGACGGAAGGTCATATCCGTTTTCGCGGCGACAAATGCGTCAGCAGTTATGTCGGCAACCCGCCGGGCTCGGAAAAGTTCTTTCGCGATGGATGGTTTTACCCCGGGGATATTGGCGCGGTCACAACGGATGGTTTACTTGTCATCACCGGCCGCAGCAAAAACATCATTGATCTCGGCGGCGATAAAATAAATCCGGAGACGATCGAGAGTTTTCTGCTGTCCTACCCTGGCGTTGTCCATGCCGTCGCATTCGGGCGTGCGAACGCTCTCGGCATCGAGCAGGTTTGGGCCGCCGTCGAAACACGCGCGAAAGTCGATCCTGAGACCATCCGCGCGCACTGCGCGCGACGACTCGCTCCGGAAATGGTCCCGGCCAAGGTTTCGCGGCTGGCTGCAATGCCGCGCAACGTGGGCGGCAAGATTGACCGCGATGAGGTCAGAAGGCTTTTGGAGTCGGCCTGATTTTAGTGAAGGATCAATGGTTTGGCGGTTGAGGGCAGTCTTCGGTCTTCAATCCGGATGCAAGTTGGCGCGGGACTGTTGCAATTTCGCTCTAGATATACGGGGCTGCCTGCACGTAAGGTGCGCTGGTTAATTTGGGTGGGGCGCATGAAAAGCTTCCGTGTCTGTCTTTTGGCAAGCGTGTCTTCGGCGGCTCTGATCGGCAGTGCAGCCGCGGCCGACATGCCGACAAAAGCACCTCCGCCGGTTCCGCCGCCGGTGATGTCCTGGACCGGGCCTTATATCGGCATCAACCTCGGCGCAGCCTGGAACAACGCCAAGTTCAGCGACCTGGGGGTCCCGGGGACTAATCCGCCCCTTCTGTATGGAACAGATCGAGGGGCCAATGATCCGTTCTGGTCGCCAAACCAGGCTGGCTTCGCTGGCGGTGGGCAGCTGGGATACAATTATCAGACCGGCAACCTTGTCTTTGGCATCGAAGGCGACTTCAGCGGGATCGCCAACAAAGCGAGCGTGATCTTCACCCCACCGTTGTCCGGCCTTCCAATTTCGGCGACGTCGGATTTGGACTGGATGGCGACAGTCCGTGGTCGCCTTGGGCTGGCCTTTGGTCAGGTGCTGGTTTACGGGACGGGCGGCGTTGCTTTTGCACGCTTCTCGGATGCTTGGGGCCGCACTTTCTCCGGCGGCAGAGACTTTGCAAAAGACGAAACACGCAGCGGCTGGGTTGCCGGTGGCGGTTTAGAATATATGCTCTCTCGCAACTGGACCGTTCGTGTCGAGGGACTTTATGCTGATTTCGGAAGCGACACGTTTTCTGTGGTCAATCCGCCGGGAAATGCTAGTGGCACGTACAGCACCAAATTCCAGCATACGGTGACAACAGCTCGTGCAGCCCTGAACTGGAAGTGGTGATATTTTCAACTTAAGTTGCCAGTTGGATTGAACTGCAATCAGTGCGCAGCATTGCAGTTGTCACGGTACTATTGGGTCTTGCATGGCTACCCAATTGGAAGAACTCTCCTTCACCTATTTCCCTGAAAACTATCGCTGGTCGCACGGCCTGCTGATCGGGCTGAACATGGCGCCGTGGGGCGGCGCCGAGATCGGTGAGGTCAACCGCGTCGGCCTGCGCCTGAAGAGCCGCATCGGCGACGACGATGCATGGTTCCGGGAATGGGCGCGCGAGGCTCGCACGGTCGAAGACCGCGGACGCGAGCGTATCGCCGAAGGGTTCGCGACGAGCGGCGCGCAGTATCTGCACCGTGCCAGCGCCTATTACCATGTCGGCGAGCGTTTCCTGCAGCCGAAGAGCAAGGAAGGGCTCGACGCCTATATGCGCGGCGTTGTGTGCTTCCGGGACGCGGCCAAATACATCAGGCGGCCGCGCATGCAGCATGTCGAAATTCCCTACGAGGGCACGAGCCTGCCGGCAGTTTATGTCCACGCCGAGCCGGCGAACTCCTCCGGCAGGGTGCCGGCCGTGGTGTTTTTCGACGGTCTCGATGTCACCAAGGAGATCCAGTATTTCAAAGGCGTTGCCGATCTGGTCGCGCGCGGCATCGCCTGCCTCATCGTCGATGGGCCCGGGAACGGCGAAAGCATCCGCTTCCGCAATCTCTATCTGCGGGCCGACACCGAGCACTACGCGACGCCGGTCCTTGACTACCTTGCGGCGCGGCCGGAGATCGATGCAAAGCGCATCGGCGTGATGGCGATCAGCCTCGGCGGCTACTACGCGCCGCGCGCGGCGGCCTTCGAGAAACGCTACGCCTGCTGCATCGCCTGGGGTGCGCAGTGGGACTACCAGAAGATATGGCGCGACCGCTTCGAGCGCCTCGCGCGCGCTGATACTCCGTCGCTCTCGGTCGCGCACCAGCACATCGCCTGGGTGCTCAATGTGAAGACGCAGGACGAAGTGCTCAAGCACCTCGAGCCGTTCAAGCTTGACGGCGTCGTGCAGAAGATCAGCTGCCCCTTCCTGATGCTTCACGGCGACGGCGACGAGCAAATTCCATTGAGCGAAGCGCAGAAATGCTTTGATGCCGTCGGCTCGAAGCAGAAGACCATGAAGATCTTCACCCGCGAGGAAGGCGGCTACCACCACTGCCAGATCGACAACCAGAGCATCTGCGCGGCCTATATGTGGGACTGGCTCGAGCAGGTGCTGCAACCCGCACGGTGATGGTTTCCGGCGTGATGGGTCTTTTCCAGATTGCGAAATTGGAAGCGGTAGCCATTGGGTCATAAGCAGACATTTTGCGATGCTGCTGTGATGTCTGCTTTAACTCCGAAAGCGGACATTTGCAGTGCACAAGCCAATGTCCGCTAAGGGCCAACAGCGGATATCGATGGCTCCGCGTGGGCGGAAAGTCACAGCCCCGAAGCGGCAATAGATCTGATCAGGTATTGCGGAGTGAGTGGGTGAGAACTGAGGCGCACGCCATACGCGCTGAGAGCATCTTCCACTGCAGAAACAACGGCGGCCGCGGCCGGTATTGTACCTCCTTCGCCGGCGCCCTTTACGCCAAGGGGATTTCGCGGCGATGGCGATACCAAATGCGCAATCTCAATGCGCGGAATGTCCGAAGCGATGGGCAGGAGATATTCGCCATAGTTTGTCGTCAACGGCTGGCCCAATTGATCGTATTCCATCCGCTCCAACAGGGCATTTCCCAGCCCGTGGACCACTCCGCCCAGGATCTGTCCATCGACGATCAGCGGATTGATCATATTCCCACAGTCATGTGCGACTGAATATTTCAAAACACGGACCAACCCGGTGCCCGTATCCACTTCGACTTCAACGACATGCGTTCCGTTGGCGTAGGGAATGGCGCTTGAAGCGGGGAAATACGCCGTCGACTCGAGACCGGCCGTAAAACCTTCGGGAAGCGCAACGCCCGGTGCCGATATCAGACGTTGAGCCAGATCGCCAAACGTAAATGATTTGGTTGCATCGCCGCGCAGCTGAACTTTTCCATCGGCCACTTCGATGGCCTGCTCGCCGACATTGAGCAATGTCGCAGCTAATTTGATGGCCTTTTGCCTTACCGACTGTGCCGCCTGGAAAACAGAAGAACCGGCGGTCACCGCAATCCGGCTGCCGATTGCGCCGACCCCCATAGGGAAGCGTCCGGTATCGGCCGAACGAACATCGATACTCGCAATATCGACCCCCAGCACGTCGGCGCAGATTTGAGCGAACACAGTCGCATGCCCCTGCCCCTGGCTCGGCGCTCCTGTTTCGATGAGAACCTTGCCCGTCCGAAGCACTCGAACTGTTGCGCCTTCGTAAGGTCCTACTCCGGTGTCTTCAATATAAGACGCGATGCCAATGCCCAATGCACGGCCTTGCTTTTGCGCCTTGGCGCGCCGTGACGGAAAACCTTCATAGTCCGCCATCTGCAGCGCTTTTTCGAGGCACGCCGGATAATCCCCGCTGTCATACGTAATAATGGACCCGTCGCGATACAGCATTCCCGTTGGATACGGCATCTGAGTCGGTTGGACGAAATTGCGGCGTCGGATCTCTGCACGATCGATCTTCATATGCTGCGCAATCCGATCGACAGCGCGTTCAATGACAAATGCCGCGTAAGGACGACCGGCGCCACGAATGGGGGATGTCGGCGTGGCATTTGTAAAAACGACATCGAGCTGCAACTCCACAGCCTGCAGAGTGTAGGGGCCGGGGAATGGCGACATCGACGTCAGTGGCAACAACAAACCGTAAGGTACATAGGCGCCATGATCGTGGACGCCATGGCCACGAAGTGCGAGGATTTTTCCGTTCGCATCGGCTCCGATCTCAATCGTCCAGATTTGATCGCGCTGTTGCGTTGTCGACACAAAATGCTCTGACCTGTCCTCGATCCACTTGACGGGCCGATTCAGCATCATCGCCGCCAGCGGGATTACGTATTCCTCCGGGTACACCGCGGCTTTTGGGCCGAATCCTCCGCCGACATTTGGCGCAATGACCCGGACATCGGATGTCTCCATACCCAGATATTGCGCGACGAAACGGCTCACCGAATAAGGTGATTGTGTCGAGCTCCAGATCGTGAGCTCGTGGCTCTGGCGTGCATAGCGCGCGAGGACGCCACGGGGTTCCATCGAGTGGCATCCACCACGGTGCATCCTGATGGTGTCAGTGACAACATGAGCCGCACGGGCAAAGCATGCCGTCACGTCGCCAAAGCCGCCCTTCAGATGTGCGACAATATTGTTCGGCGCACCTTGATGGGCGACGGTTTGTCCCTTCAATGCGTCCTGGCAATCAATGACCGCCGGCAATGCATCGTAGCTGACTTCGACAAGTGCGGCTGCATCTTCGGCAACGTGCCGGCTCTCTGCAACAACGACCGCAATACATTCGCCGACGTAACAGACCTCATCGACCGCCAGGGGGAATTGCGTCAGGCCTTGTTTAAGCGCGGGATGAGGAAACGTCAGGGGGGTACGGCCCTGCGCCAGTTGCGCAAAAGATTGCATTGTAAAAACGGCGTGCACGCCCTCGAGCGCTTCAGCCGCGCCGGTATCAATGGCATTGATTTTTGCGTGGGCGTGCGGACTGCGAACAAAAGCCGCATGCAAGACACCGTCCATTTCGAGATCATCGACAAATTGCGCTGTCCCGAACAACAGCGTGGAATCTTCGATACGTTCGATGCGCTCGCCGATCTTGCCCGCTCTCATTTCTGAAGACGCTCCCTTGCCAACTGATCGGCAGCCTCACGGACCGCATCCATTATTTGCTGGTATCCAGTGCAGCGGCAGATGTGCCCGGAAATCGCTTCACGCAATTCGTCGTCGGTTCGAACCGGATTTTGCTCGAGGAGGGCCACTGCTGTGGCGATCACGCCAGGGGTGCAAAAGCCGCATTGCAAGGCGTGATGTTTCTTGAATGCTGTCTGAACCGGATGCGGAAGGTCTTTGGACAGCGCCACGCCCTCGATCGTGCGGACATTGCTGCCATCAGCCTGCACTGCGAGCATCAGACATGAGCGAACCGGTTCACCGTCAACAATGACTGTGCACGCTCCACAAACACCATGTTCGCATCCCAAATGCGTGCCGGTAAGCCGCAGATCCTGTCGCAGGAAATCGGCCAGGTGCAGGCGAACGTTGACAACGCGTTCGATCAACCGGCCATTGATCGTCACTTTTATCCCGACATTCTTACTCATGGTGGTGACCGGCCGCACGCTCAACGGCTTTCTGGAGGGCTCGAGAAACAAGCGTCTTGCCGAGGGTGATTTTGTAGGAGCGATCCGAGTAGTAGTCAGCCAGGATCTCGACATCTTCGACCCGGTCGGCGACGGCTTTGAAGAGGGCGGGGGATGGGACCTCGCCAATCATTTTGGCTTCGCCCGCATTCAGCCGTTGCGGACGCACGCCTAATCCCATCACCGTTACAACCGCGTTCGAAATCTTCTTGTCCTGCACCTTCACAAGACAGGCCACGCCTCCAAGCGCGAAATCGCCTTTCCGGCGTGACACCTCCAGGAAAGCGTAGCCGCAGCGGCCGGTGGCACGCGGGATGCAAATCTCGGTGAGAATTTCGCCGGGTTGAAGATTCGGTGTCATGAAGCCCTGAAACCAGTCGTCAATGTCGACGCGGCGCTCACCGTCCGCACGCCGCAAAATCACGCTCGCATCAAGTGCCAGGAGGGTCGCGGGCAACTCCGCGGCAGGATCCAGATGGCAAAGGCTTCCACCGATCGTCCCACGCGACCGCGTCTGAATATGGCCAACGTTCGATAATGCTTCGATCAGCAGCGGCGAATGTTCCTTCACGAGCGGGCTTGTCAGCAGCACGCGTTGACGGACCATCGCACCCACGTGCAAAGCGTCCCCGTGGCGACGAATGTCTGCGAGATCCGATATCCTGTTCAGATCGATCAGATGATCGACCTGAGCGTAACGCATGTTCATCATCGCCATGAGCGATTGACCGCCGGCCAGCACGCGAGCGTTTTCGAACCCTGAAAGCAGGGCGAGGGCCTCGCTGACCGATTCAGGCCGATGATACTCGAAGGGAGCCGATTTCAAATTTTCCCCGTGTCAAACCAGTTGAGGAGAACGGCATTCACCTTTTCCACCTCTTCCATGAGAAAGAAGTGGCTGCTGTTCTCGAAATAGACGACCTTGGCGGAGGGGTTCTCATCGAGAATCCATTGCGTTGTCATCGGCGAGCAGATCGGATCCTTGCGTCCTGCCAACACCAGCAACGGGCATTTCAGATTTCGCAGCCTGCCGACGGACTGGTAGGCCAAACAGGCATTGGCCAGATTGACGTAGGAGGGCACATCGCGGGTTTCGTCAGCAATGATACCTTCGAGCCGCGTCATCCGGGGCTCATCGGCCAGGAAATAGTCTGTCGACACAAACGCGAACGAAAACTGTCTCGTCCATCGCGTCCAGTTCGGATCACTTTTGATAAAGTCGCGCATATTTTCGATCAGCCGAATTCCCAGCCGGTCCAATTTCGCGAATGAGCCGGCCAATACGAGACTTTTCACGCGGTCCGGGGCGGCAAGTGCCATTTCCTGAGCAATGCCCCCGCCCATCGAGCGGCCGACCAGATGAAACTGGCTGACTCCGCACGCGCTTAGAAAATCGAGGATCGCTGTGCCGATCTCGGCAAGAGTCGTGGGCGCTGTCACGCGAGAACTCTTCCCGGAGCCGGGATTGTCCAGGGCAACCACCCGATATTTCTGTTTCAAAGGCTCGATCTGCGGCGTCCACGCGCGGTGGTCGCCAGCAAGACCATGGAGAAGAACGATTGTGTCGCCGGTGCCGACGTCGATATGATGAAAATCCCATTTCGACGTTTTCGGCATTTGACGCCCCTTACCGTACGCGCTCGTGGCCGTTCATTCCCGTTCAGCTTTGACCGCAGCAGATTGCCCCAGGTGGGCGCCTCCGAGGATCCGAGCAGCATAAACGCCCTGCCGATTTCCGTCGACGATAAACCTCCGCGCTGGTCATTAGCGAGGCATTTGCAATGCAAACAGGCATATCCGCTTTGGGTCACAAGCGGACATTTGCGCCGCAAAAAGTCGCGTCGGCTTTGCTTCCAAAAGCGGACACTGCACGCGCCAGAATGCCAGCGGCGCCTACATCGGCCCTTGGATATTGTTGTCGCGGACGACCTGACCCCAGCGCGCGATCTCGCTCTTGAGCAGCGTGCGCGCGGCGGCGACCGAGCGCTGGTCTTTGGGGTAAGGCGACACGCCGGTATCGGCCCACGACTTCACGATCGCCGGATCGGCGATGATCTCCTGCAGCGTGGCGTTGAGCTTGTTGACGGCTTCGGCCGGCGTCGCGGCCGGCGCAAACAGCGCGTGCCAGTAAAGGATCTCGAGCTTCGGCCCGAACGCCTTCACGAAGCTGTCGGCGGTGGGCAGATCGGGCGATTTCTCATTCGCCGTGATGCCGTAGGCCTTCATCTGACCGGCCTTGACCTGCTGCACGACCGACTGCGGGGTGGCGAAGAACAGGTCGACGTGGCCGCCCGCGATATCCTGCAGGGCGGGCGCGGCGCCGCGATAGGGAATTTGGTCGATTCTTATCTTGGCCTCCTGCGCCAGCAGCGTAGTCGCGAGATGACCGGTCGCGCCGACACCCGGGGTTGCCGCCTTCAGCGTCTGCTTCTTCATCAGCGCCAGCAACTCGGTGAGGTTGCTGGGCTCGAGCGTCTTGCGTCCGACCAGCACAAGCGGGTTGTTGTTGATGAAGATGATCGGGACGAGGTCCTTCTCGGTGTCGTAGTTCACGTTCTTGTAGAGCGCGACATTGGCTGAAATCTGCAGGTTATGGATGAGCAGCGTGTATCCGTCCGGCGCGGCATGCGCGACGCGGCCGGTCGCGATCGTGGTGCCGCCGCCGCTGACATTCTCGACGATGAAGTTCTGCTTGAGTTTGTCCTGCAGAGCCTGCGCCAGGACACGCGCCACCTGGTCGGTGGGCCCGCCGGCCGGATAGGGAACAATGATGGTGACGTTCTTGCTCGGATAGGTCTGCGCCCATCCCGGTACGGCGAGAATGAAAAGGCCGACAACGGCCAACACGATTGCGGCGGCGCGCTTCATAGTTTCCTCCCGGCTTGTTGTCAGGAAGCTTACGCTGCGGGAATGATCGGCAACAAGAGGTAGGGCTGGCGTCCGGCGGCGAAGTGCAATGTGTTTTTGCAGTCGAAGACGGCCGGCGGCCGGTCATCCTTGTCGACGTGCAGGAACGGCCCGACCCCTTTCATGGGATACGGCGCATTCGGCAGGGCGATATCCCGGCCGTCGACCTCGTAGTCCTTGCCGCGCACGGTGAGCGCGAGACGGTAGCCCGGCGGCACCACGATCGA
>DASSYU010000571.1:0-4402 GCA_035703125.1 Pseudolabrys sp.
GGCGGCACGGAAGCGATGGTGCCTTCCATGATCTTCAGCAGCGCCTGCTGGACGCCCTCGCCCGATACGTCGCGAGTGATCGACGGGTTGTCCGATTTGCGCGAGATCTTGTCGATTTCGTCGATATAGACGATGCCGCGCTGTGCGCGCTCGACATTGTAGTCGGCGGACTGCAGCAGCTTGAGAATAATGTTCTCGACGTCCTCGCCGACGTAACCGGCTTCGGTGAGCGTCGTCGCATCGGCCATCGTGAATGGCACGTCGAGAATGCGCGCCAGCGTCTGCGCAAGCAGCGTCTTGCCCGAGCCCGTCGGCCCGATGAGCAGGATGTTCGACTTGGCGAGCTCGACGTCGTTGTGCTTGGCTTGGTGATTGAGCCGCTTGTAGTGGTTGTGCACCGCGACCGAGAGGACCTTCTTGGCATGGTCCTGACCGATCACGTAGTCGTCGAGCACCTTGCGGATTTCCTTCGGCGTGGGAATTCCGTCGCGTGACTTCACCAGCGAGGATTTGTTCTCCTCGCGAATGATGTCCATGCACAGCTCGACGCACTCGTCGCAGATGAACACGGTCGGGCCGGCAATGAGCTTGCGCACTTCGTGCTGGCTCTTGCCGCAGAACGAGCAGTAGAGGGTGTTTTTGGAATCGCTGCCGCCGACTTTGCTCATTCCAATCTCCGTTACACGCTTTCGTACTTCCTGTTGGCGGCGAGACTTCGCTTAACCGCCCACACGCAACGAAGCAAGTATCGCGCCGAAACTCCAGCACGGCGGCCCTAGTTTTGGGAAGGCCCGCGCTCCCGTTTCTCCCTACACCATAAGCGAAGCATGCTAACGACCTGATAATCAAGATTCTGTTAACGATAACGTTGCACCTGCAGCCGCAAAAGCGCCACCTTCGAGGCACGCCGTTCATGGCCGAAAAGTCGGGTGGAACCCGCCCGGCAAATCAATCAGACAGGCTTGGGTGAGAGCTCCTCGGGGCGCTTGTCGATGACCTTGTCGACCAGCCCGAAGTCCCTGGCGGCCTCGGCGGTGAGAAAGTAGTCACGTTCAAGCGCGTCTTCGATCTTCTTGAGCGACTGGCCGGTATGCTTGACGTAAATTTCGTTGAGCCGCTTCTTCAGGTTCAGGATTTCCTGGGCATGCAGCATGATGTCGGTGGCCTGGCCCTGGAACCCCCCTGAGGGCTGGTGAACCATGATGCGGGCGTTGGGAAGCGCGAAGCGCTGGTCCTTCGCCCCGGCGGCCAGAAGCAGCGAACCCATCGATGCCGCCTGCCCCACGCAGAGCGTCGAGACCGGCGGCCGCACGAATTGCATGGTGTCATAAATCGCCATGCCCGAGGTCACGACCCCGCCCGGCGAGTTGATGTACATCGATACTTCTTTTTTCGGGTTCTCCGCCTCAAGGAACAGCAATTGCGCCACCACCAAGGTAGCCACCCCGTCCTCGATCGGGCCGGTGATGAAGATGATCCGCTCCTTAAGGAGGCGCGAGTAGATGTCATAGGCCCGCTCGCCACGATTGGTCTGCTCGACCACCATGGGCACCAGATAATTCATGTAGGTATCGACGGGATCTCTCATTTCGTCTCCTTGACGCGAATCACAACGGCTAGCTTAGCCGCCGCGGCGCATCCGTTGATCTATTTTCCCACAAGCAGCCGCGCAAGACGCCGCATATCAGCTGGCCGATTCGTCGTCCTTGTAGAGCTCTTCACGTGACACTTTGCTGTCCTTCACGCTTGCGAGCTCGAGCAGGAAATCGACCACCTTTTCCTCGAAGATTGGCGCGCGCAGGGCCGCAACCGCCTGCGGATTCTGCCGATAGTAGTCCCACACCCGCTGCTCCTGGCCGGCGAACTGGCGTGCACGGTCCATGACGGCGCGGTTGAGCTCGTCGTCCGTTACCGTGATGTTGTTCTTTTCGCCGATTTCGGCGAGCACCAGGCCGAGCCTTACGCGGCGCTCCGCGATCGCCCGGTACTCAGCCTTGGCCTTTTCCTCGGTCGTGTTTTCGTCGGCGAAAGTCTTGCGCTCGTTTTCGAGCTCCTGCAGCACCGACTTCCAGACGCGGTCGAATTCCTCCTCGACCAGAGTGGGCGGCGGATCGAACTTGTGCATCTTGTCGAGCTCGTCGAGCAGAGCGCGCTTGATCTTCTGGCGCGACATCGATGCGTGCTCGCGCGTGATGCGATCTTTGACCGCGTCGCGCAGCTTCTCGATCGACTCCAGGCCGAGCCCTTTTGCGAATTCGTCGTCGATCGTCACCGTGCCGGGCGCCTCGATCGATTTCGCCGTGACGACGAATTCGGCATCCTTCCCGGCCAGGTCCACTTTCATGTAGTGGGCGGGGAAGGTCACTTTCAGCGTGCGCGTTTCGCCCGTCGTAACGCCGATTAGCTGATCCTCGAACCCCGGAATGAAGGTGTTGGAGCCGATGAGCACGACTGCGTCGTCGCCCGTGCCCCCTTCAAACGGTTTGCCGTCAATGGTGCCGGCGAATGAGATCGTTACGCGGTCGTCTTTCGCCGCCTTCTCACCTTGCGGGCGCGGTGTGTAGGGCCGGTTCTGGTCGGCGATGTTCTTGATGCCTTCTTCGACTTCGGTTTCAGCGACATCGGCGGTCAGCTTTGTGAGTTTGATGGTCTTGAAGTCACCAAGCGTGATCGGCGGCACAATTTCGAGCGCCATCGTGTAGTTCAGATCGCTCTTGCCCTCGATCAACTGCTCGATCGCGCCCTCTTCGGTCGGCAGCGTGACCTTCGGATCAGCCGCGAGCTTGAACCCGCGCTCGCTGACGATCTGATTGTTGGCGTCGCGCACGGTGGCTTCGATCACCTCGGCCATCGCCGATCGGCCGTACATGCGCTTGAGATGGGCGACCGGCACCTTGCCAGGACGGAAGCCGTTGATCCGGACGCGACCCTTCAGATCGTCAAGGCGCTGATTGACTTTGGCGTCGAGCTCCGCGGCCGGTACGACGACTTTGTACTCGCGCTTGAGACCTTCCGACAGTGTTTCGGTAACCTGCATTGCTCGCTACTCGTTGCTTACGCTCGTGCGACGCTCGCCTGACCTGGCGTCAACGTCATGGAAATCCGGAAACGGGTGGTCGCCCCGCATTTATAGCCCTTGGCGTGGTGCGGGCGGAGGGATTTGAACCCCCACGACTTTCGTCACGGGAACCTAAATCCCGCGCGTCTACCAATTCCGCCACGCCCGCAAGGGGCGGTTACAGGACAAACCTGGCCCCGCAATCCGGCAGGGCTTAACGCGGCCATACCCGCCTAGGCAAGGCTTAAGGGGGCTGGGCCTAAGCGGTCAGTTTACCTCTTCCAGCGCTGAAATAGCCCCTCCAGGGCGGACCGCAATAGCACCCCTCAGCCCTGGGCACCCCGGCCGTCAAAAAGCCGTCCGTAAACCCGCGGGAGAATGTCCGGGAGGTCTTCTGCGATGAGTCCAAGGCCAAATTCCTTGGCGGCTTCCCCATGCAGCCATACGGCGGCACAGGCCGCCTCGAACGCCGGCATGCCTTGCGCCAGAAGACCACTGATCATGCCGGCCAGCACGTCGCCGGAACCGGCAGTGGCAAGCGTCGGCGGACCGTTGTCTGCAATCGCCGCACGACCGTTTGGCTCAGCCACCACGCTGTCGGCTCCCTTCAGAACCAGAACGGCACCCGTTTTCGTGGCGGCCAGTCGAGCCTTCTCAAGTTTAGAGGAAGAATGCGCCTCCTGCGCCAATGCGCTGAACAACCGTGAAAACTCCCCCTCGTGCGGTGTGAGTACAATCGGGCGACCGGCTCGCTTGCCAATTGCATTGGCCAACGCGTCGGGTTCTCCGGCAAAGCTCGTCAATGCATCTGCATCCAGCACCACCGCCGCATCCCCTTCGAGCGCGGTGCGCACTTGTTCGCGCATGGCCGGGCCAACACCTCCACCGGGGCCAAGGACGATGGCATTTCTCCGTTTGTCGGCGAGAAATTCCTTTAGCTCAATTGGTCCGTCCACTGGGCGGACCATGACCGCCAGGTTCTCAGCGGCATTAATGTTCAAAGCATCCCTTGGACTTGCGATGGTGACCAGGCCTGCCCCTGCCCGCAGCGCCCCGCGCGCGGCCAGTCGCGCGGCACCAGTCGAAGACGGCCCTCCCGAAACGACGACCGCGTGGCCGCGAGAGTATTTGTGGCCCTCGGTCCGGGCCTGCGGAAACGCATTCCGCCAAAGCACAGGAACATTCGCAAACGTCGTCGGCTTGATTTTGTCGAGGACGCGCTCCGGAATTCCGATATCGGCGACTTCGACTACGCCGCAATGCAGACGTCCCGGAAGAAGGAAATGTCCGGGCTTACGCCGGAAGAACGTAACCGTGAGTTGCGCGTTGATGGCACATCCCATC
>DASSYU010000057.1:0-4730 GCA_035703125.1 Pseudolabrys sp.
CGGTAGATCATCTCGCGCGTATCCTCGGCGACGGCGGCAAGGACGGCCGCGATCAGGTCGGGATCGGGCGGCAATGGAATATATTCTTTGGCGCCGGCGTGAATGGCATTGACCGCCGCGCGCGCGTCGTTGGTGACGCCGCAGGCGACGATCGGGACATGGATGTGCTCCGCATTGAGCCGTCCATTGAGGTCGCGGATATTGAGGCTGACATCCACCATCAAGAGGTCCGCGCCGCGTCCGGAGCGCAGCACCGCGAGCGCTTGGTCGATGCTTTCGGCGTGCGTGACGCTGGCGCCTTTTTCCATTGCAAGCTTGGTTGCGGTGGTGAGCTGGCCGCCGAGCGTGCCGACAATGAGGAGTCGCATGGCTTAGCTCCGTATCATTCGAGTAACGGCGGATCGTCGTCGCATCAGTTGTGATCCGCCTTGATAATTTCAGTCATGTTCACCCGGAAGGACCAGATGCACGCGTGCCGCCTGCACGCGATCCATGCTGCGGATCGTGCGGGCCAGCTCGCCTTCCAGTGCCCGCAGGTGATTGATGTTCTGGACGAAGGTCGTCGTGCCGAGCGAGTCGGTCTTGTCGAAGATCTCGTAGCCGACCCCGCCACCTTTCGGCAGGCCCGACTCCGCGAGCTTCATACGCAGACGGGCGACCCTGTCCTTGGGGACCATGATGATCGCGCCGTCGCTCTTGAGCTGATAGGGGACTGCCTGGCGTTCCAGGTCCTTGATGATCGACGCACTGTCCTCGACCGAAAGATCGGTGAATAACGGCACCATTTGCGGCGTCGTCATCTGGACCATCAGGAATGAGAAGAAGCCGATCAGGGGCGAGCGTCACCGCGGCCATCGCCGCCATCCGCGCAGCACCCAGCGACTTCATAAAATCGAAGAAGCCTTGCACCGGTTTGTCCTACCCGCAGGGGCGCCGATCGCGCGCCTCACCCGGTAAGATTTGCCCAGTTTAAGGTTAGCGTCGGGTTAATTTCCGGCCGATGTTCCTGCGAAAGTCGGTGCCCGGACAAATGAAAACGCCGGCGTGTTGCGCCGGCGTGCGGAACCAGATGCAGGGCGAGTGTTACTGGCGGTACTGCTGGATGCGCGTCGTGCGCAGCCCGGCAAGGCCGTGCTGGTCGATAGAGTACTGCCAGGAGAGGAATTCCTCGACGGTGAGCGTGTAGCGGGCGCAGGCCTCTTCCAGCGACAGCAATCCGCCACGGACCGCGGCGACCACCTCTGCCTTGCGGCGGATGACCCAGCGCTTGGTCGTGGGCGGCGGCAGGTCCGCAATGGTCAGCGGACTGCCATCTGGCCCGATGACATACTTTACCCTCGGGCGATGGGCTTCGGTCATTGGTACACTCACAAAACGAGACTCGACTGACAGTTACTGCGAAAAAACTACAGGTCCCGGCTTAAAATTTGCCTAAGCATGGCAAATGCATCGGGCAATGATTGCCGGGTTTCCGCTAACCTTTTGGTTACAGATGGAGCGCGGTGGGCAATCGCGGGCCATTGCGGCAAAGCGCCGTAAATGCGGTTAGTATGGTCGAAAGGGCGGGTTTCTTGGGATTTTGGGCCGGTGAAAAAGTTCCCTGTTACTTCTTCATCGGAATCGACGCACCGGGGCGGTCTCGGCGCTTTTTTGGCCTGGCTGCCCGTGGTGGCCATTGCCTACTTTCTTCTCGCAAAGCTTGGCCTGCAGCTCGCCTCGATAAACCCAAGCGCCAGCCCAATCTGGGCGCCGACGGGCTTGGCTTTTGCGGCCGTCATTCTGGGCGGCGTTCGTTTGTTTCCGGCAATCCTGATCGGCGCATTCGCCGGCAACGCCGTAACGGCGGGAACGTTGGAAACGTCAGCCGCGATTGCGGTCGGCAATACGCTGGAAGGTGTGGTGGGTGGCTACCTGATCGCGAGATGGTGCGGCGGGACGCAGGCTTTTGAAACGCCCGCGCGAATTGCAAAATTCGCAATTGTCTGCGTGAGCCTCCCGACCATGCTCAGCGCCACAATCGGCGTTGCCACACTTTATGTGGCCGGTTTTGCCGCTGAGCCGAATCTTGCGCCGATCTGGATCACATGGTGGCTCGGGGATACCGCCGGCGCGCTAGCGGTCACCCCTCTTATCGTACTCTGGGCGGCCACTGACTGGCGCGCGATCAATGGACGCGAGTTGCGCGACATGGCCGCGGTGTTTGGCTGCGCCATTCTGGTCGGCCTCATCGCGTTCAGCCCGCTATTGCCGCGTTCCCAATATACGAGCCCGCTTGGCTTTCTTGCGATTTTGCCGCTGGTCTGGGCAGCCTTGCGCCGCGGGCCGCGCGACACCGCGACGGTTGCAATCATCCTCACCATGTTCGCCATATGGGCCACGATTGCTCAGGTCGGCGCATTTGCGCAAATGGGCCTGAACGAGTCATTTCTGCTCCTGCTCACCTTCATGCTGAGTGTGTCGGTGCCGAGCCTGGCGCTGAGCGCCGATGTCGAGATGCGCCGCCGCAGCGAGGAGGATCTCCGGCGCATCCAGGCCGAGCTTGACCAGCGCGTGAAAGACCGCACTGCGGCCCTCGCGGACGCCAATCTGCAGCTCGGCAGAGCGAACAGCCAGCTCGGCGACGCCAATGTGCAACTTGCTGATACCAATACTCAGCTCGCCGATGCCAACATCCAGCTCTCCGAAGCACAGCGGTTAGCCAATCTCGGAAGCTGGTCGTGGGACATCGCGAAAAATCGCATCAGCTGGTCGGACCAGCTTTACGGAATCTATGGGCTGGCGCGCGGTGAATTTGGCGGCACCTTCGCCGATTTCTTGACCCTCATCCATCCAGATGATCGCGCCCACGCGCAAACGAGCCTGACCCACGCCCTGAAAACAGGGGTCGACTTCAGTCACGAAGAGCGGATCATTCGCGGCGACGGGCTCGTCCGTCATCTGCACAGCGTCGGGGAGGTCATCCGCGACCAGGATGGCGCCGCCGTCCGCATGCTTGGCGTCTGTCTCGATGTGACGGAACGCAAGGAGGCTGAAACCGCACTGCGCGAGTCGGAGCAAAACGTCCGGATGCTACTGACGGGAGTTCGCGACTACGCGATCTACATGCTCGATCTCGACGGCCACGTGCGCAGCTGGAATGCCGGTGCTGAACAGATCAAAGGCTACAGCGCCGACGAGATTGTCGGCCAGCACTTCCGTAAATTTTACACGGAAGAAGATCGCGCGCGGAATGTACCGGAGAATGCCCTCGTCGCCGCGGTACGCGAGGGGAAGTACGAGGCGGAAGGCTGGCTCGTGCGCAAAGACGGCAGCCGGTTCTATGCCAACGAGTTGATCGAGACAATTCGCAACGATGCAGGTGAACTGGCCGGGTTTGCCAAGATAACGCGCGATATCACAGCCCAGCGTGAGGCGCAGATCGCGCTCGATGAGACCCGGGAGCAACTGGCTCAGGCGCAGAAGATGGAAGCCCTCGGTCAACTCACCGGAGGCATCGCGCATGATTTCAACAATCTGCTCATGATCGTCTCCGGCTATGCGCAAATCCTGCAGCGCAAGCTGCACGCGCCAAAGGACGTCCAGGCCGTCGAAGCAATCCGGGCCGCCGCCGGCCGCGGTGAGAAGCTCACCCGGCAATTGCTGACGTTTTCTCGGCGACAGCAGCTCATGCCGGTCGTGGTCGATCTGCATGCGCATATCGGCGCGGTGCGCGACATGCTGGCGCCGTCGCTGCGCGGCAATATCGAGCTTGTCGTCGACATTGAGGACAAGATATGGCCCGTTGAAGTCGATCTGGGCGAACTGGAACTCGCGCTCGTCAATATCGCCGTCAACGCCCGCGATGCGATGCCCGACGGCGGCACGATCACGTTGCAGGCCCGCAACGTCGTTCTCACCCCAGGTTCAGCCGCCGGCGCGCTCGAAGGAGATTTTGTTGCGCTGGCCATCATCGATACCGGAACCGGAATTCCAGAGGATGTGCTGCAGAGGGTATTCGAGCCGTTCTACACGACGAAGCCGGTCGGCAAGGGGACCGGGCTCGGGCTTTCGCAGGTGCACGGTTTCGCCAACCAGTCCGGCGGAGCGGTCACGGTCGCAAGCGAGCCGGACCGTGGCACCGTTGTGACCGTCTATCTCCCGCGCGCGGAGACGGAAGTGCCGGCGGAACCGGGGACGAGTGCTTCGACCGGACGCGAGAACGTTCAAGGGACTGTGCTTGTCGTGGAAGACAGCCGCGACGTCGCCGACGTTACATCCGCTTTGCTCGAGCAACTCGGATACCGCGTGGTGCGGGCAGAAAATGCCGCCGAGGCACTGCGCCACCTGCAGCAGGGCATCGAATTCAGCTTGCTGTTTTCAGACATTGTCATGCCGGGCCCGATGGACGGGCTTGGCCTGGCGCAGGTCTGCCGCGAGCAGTATCCCGACCTGCCCATTCTGCTGACCAGTGGCTTTTCAGATGCGGCTCAGGCGGCCGACGGTCGCTTCGATATTCTGCGCAAGCCGTTCGAGCTCTCTGTGCTCGAGCGGGCCATCGGTCAGGTTATTGGCGATGCGCGCAGCCGACCGCATGCGTCCGCTTCTTGAAGCCGACGCCCTAGCCTGACGAGCGGACGATCCGCTTGATCTTGTCGAGCGTATAATTCTGGCCGTTGATCGACAGGACGGGCGAGGATCCCGTGAGGTCGATGGAATCGACGACGGCTTCGACCTCGGTGGATATGGCGACC
>DASSYU010000138.1:0-2832 GCA_035703125.1 Pseudolabrys sp.
TCAGCGCCTTGTAGCGATCGTCCTCCGGGTTCACCGCAACGGCAGTGTCGCCCAACATCGTTTCCGGCCGCGTCGTGGCGACAACGATGTAGGTCGACGGATCCTCCGCCTTGAACGTTTTGCCTTCTAGTGGATAGCGCAGGTACCAGAGGTGCCCTTTGGTCTCGACCTGCAACACTTCGAGATCGGAGATCGCCGTCAGCAGCTTCGGGTCCCAGTTGACCAGACGCTTGTCCTTGTAGATGAGCCCGGCGCGATGAAGTTCTACAAAAACTTTAAGAACGGCACGCGACAAACCCTCGTCCATCGTGAAGCGTTCGCGCGACCAGTCGCAGGAGGCGCCGAGCCGCTTGAGCTGATTGACGATGGTGCCGCCCGACTCCGCCTTCCACTCCCAGACGCGCTCGAGGAACTTCTCGCGTCCCATCTCGCGGCGGCCGGGTTGCTGGCGTTCCATCAGCTGCCGCTCGACCACCATCTGGGTCGCGATGCCGGCATGGTCGGTGCCCGGCTGCCAGAGCACGTCCCTGCCGCGCATGCGCTCGAACCGGCACAGGATGTCCTGCAGCGTGTTGTTGAGCGCATGGCCCATATGCAGCGAGCCGGTGACATTCGGCGGCGGGATCACGATAGAGTAAGGCTTCGCGCCGGCGCGCTCGGGCCGGCCGGCGCGAAAGGCGCCCGCCTCTTCCCAAGTCCGGTAGATACGACCCTCGACCTCGGAGGGCTGGTAGGTCTTATCGATCGTCATTGGTTTTGCTTGAAATCGCTCGCGCGGTAGAAAGCCCGCCGGACCCGCCGGAGTCAACTTTGACCACCTCATCAACCGCTTCAGGCGGCAGCGCCACCTCCGCCATCACGCTCCTGGCGGTCGCCTCGTTCGCCAGCCAGTCGATGGTGCGGGTCTCCGATTCGCTCCTGCCGCAGATCTCGACCGACATGGGCGTGAGCGTTGGTGCGGCCTCGATCGTGGTCACGGCCTATGCGCTCGCGCACGGCTCGGTGCAGCTTGTCATCGGCCCGGTCGGCGACCGTTTCGGCAAATATGCCTGCATCATTGCGGCCTGCGCTGCCGCCTCCGTGCTGGTGCTGCTCTGCGGGCTCGCAACCTCGTTGCCGATGCTGGTCGCGGCGCGGCTCGCCTGCGGGCTCGCGGCCGGCTGGATCATCCCGCTCGCTTTCGCGTTCCTTGGCGACGTCATTCCCTATGAGCGGCGGCAGCGGGTGCTCGGCACCTTTCTGTCGGGTCAGATCCTCGGCCAGCTGTTCGGCCAGGCCGCCGGCGGTGTGCTCGGCGATTTGTTCGGCTGGCGGCGCGTGTTCTTTTTCCTCGCTGCGCTCTTTGCGCTCGCCACCGTCGCACTCGTGATCGAATTTCTGCGCAATCCGATCACGCGCGCCGGTCACGCCACTGCCACCCGCTCGCGCGGATTCATCGTCGACAATCTCACCGTGCTGCGTTCGCCCTGGGCGCGCGTAATCATTACCATGGCCTTCATCGAAAGCCTCTTCATGTTCGGCGGCTTCGCCTATGTCGGCGCCGATCTGCATCTGCGCTTCGGCGTCAATTTTGCGGTCGTCGGCCTCTTCGTGGGCGCCTTCGCGATCGGCGGGCTGATCTACAGCCTGTCGGTGCGGCGGCTGGTCGAGCGGCTCGGCCAGATCGGGCTCGTCACCAGCGGCGGCGTGATGCTCGCGATTGCCTATGCAACCATCGCCTTCACGCCACACGCCTACGTCGCGCCTTTCGCCATCACCGGCATCGGGCTCGGCTACTACATGCTGCACAACACGCTGCAGACCAACGCGACGCAGATGACGCCCGAGGCCCGCGCCACGGCGGTCGGGATCTTTTCGGCCGCGCTCTATTTCGGGCAGACGCTCGGCGTCGCCATCAACGCGCCGATCTTCGACCGCTTCAGCGCGGTGCCGGTGTTCTTGACTTCAGGTGCGGGCCTGATCGCGCTCGGTCTGTGGCTTGCACATGTGCTGAGGCAGAGACGGGCGGCAGGACTCTAGGCAACCTGTATGCAGTCATTCCGGGACGGCGCGTAAGCGCCGGACCCGAAATTCAGCGGCAAGCGCTGTACTTGTTTCTGGATTCCGGGTTCGCGCGCAAAAGGCGCGCGCCCCGGAATGACTAAAGAGAGAGCTAAGGCCTTCCGCGCGAGACGCGCTCGATCTCGGCGCGCACGATACGCTCGACCAGCCCCGGCAGATTGTCGTCGAGCCACGACTTGAGCATCGGGCGCAGCATTTCGCGCACCAGATCCTCGAGCGTGCGCGCGTTCTGTCCGATCACCGTATGGGCGAGCGTGTTGAACGCACTGTCGACCGCCTTCACCGTCTCGCTCGAGATCAATCCGCGATCGGGCACCGGGGATGCCGGTTCGGGTTTGCTCGCAAATACGACATCAGGATTGGCGTCGATGGTGCGGAAGCTCGGTGCCGGGCCGGGCGGCGGCGTCTGCGACGTCATCGCTTCGGTCAGATCGAGCACATCGGGCGCTTCAGGCGATGCGGCGGGTTTTGGTGTCGCCTTCGGCGGTCCATCGAGCTCCGCGAGCATGGCGTCGATCTCGTCCTGGCTGTTGGCGGCCGCGGCGGGCATTGCAGGCGACGTTGCAGATTTGGGCGCCGGCGGAGCGGCAGGTTTGGCGGGCGGCGCAGGCGGTGTTGCCGGCGCGGCCGCGGCCGGTTGCTTGGCCGGTGGCGCGGTTTCCGGCGCCGACGTCGGTCCTTTGGCAGGCTTGGCGTCGTCGTCGGCAATGATCCGTCGGATGGAGGCAAGGATTTCCTCCATCGATGGCTCTTGGGCCTTCGCCGTCTGCG